>NZ_MLYQ01000038.1:0-148609 GCF_001866725.1 Bacillus sp. MUM 13 | reverse complement strand
AGGCAGCTCCTTCTTTTCGTGCACACTGCTATGCTGTCAGGGGAGGGGCTCCCTTTTATTTGAAGGCTCCTGCTTTTTCTGCGTTCACCCGGCCGGAGAAGAAAACGGCGCCGCCGCCCATATCTGCAATCCTGTCCGTGGTCAGTGAGTTTACGAGCTGTTTGGCTCCGCTGTCATCTGCAAACAGTCCCTGGGTCACTAATACTCCGGGCAGTACATGCTCTCCTATGGCTGCCTTTAAGACGCATTCTCCGCGGTGATTCCAGATCCTGATATCATCATCGCCCTGGATGCCCAGCTTCAAAGCATCTTCAGTGTGTATGTGAAGTCTGGGGAATTTCTCAAGTGATACATGCTTTTCATTATTGGAAAAGGTGGAATTCAGATAATTATGGTTAGGTGCCGGAACAAAAAGAAATGGCAAATCCCCATCCTCTGCCAGAGGTTTATAGACCGGAAGCGGCTGGTGCCCATCACGTTCCATCGCTTTGGAGTATAACTCTATTTTTCCGCTCGGTGTGGGCAAGTCACCTGGGAACAGCGGACTGATTTTCGCTTTCAAGAACTCATTTTCCACAAGTGATTCAAAGGTGATTCCCTCGAGGTAAGGGTTCTGGCGGAAATCCAGCGCCTGACGGATCATTTCTTCGTCACTATCCTTAAACGCCTGTTCCTCAAATCCCATTCCGTGTGCCAGCAGACGAAAGACATCTGTGTTCGATTTTGATTCACCAAATGCTTCAATTACCGGCTTTTGAATTTGCATATAGTGATGCCAATAGGAAGTGAAAAAGTCAGTATTTTCGAAGGATGATGATGCCGGAAGGATGATATCGGCATACCGGGCAGTTTCAGTTAAAAACAGGTCATGCACAACAGTAAATAAATCCTCCCGCATCAAGCCCTCTCTGACCTTATTGGCATTTGGAGCTACAATTGCAGGATTTGAACTGTATACGAAAAGGGACCGTACGGGTTCATCCAGACTCAGCAGGGCCTTTCCCAGCTCGTTCATGTTAATCGTCCTGGTTTGTTTATCCCTCAGTAAATCCGGACGCTGCAGCGCATCAGTATTGAATGCCAGATATCCTGAATTTCCTTTGATGGCGCCGCCGCCCTTGATGCTCCATTGTCCTGTGATGGCAGGCAGGCAGGCAATCGTCCTTATGCACATCCCGCCATTATCATGATGCTGCAAACCGTTTCCTATCCTTATGAAGGAAGGGGAAGTTTCTCCATACATTCTTGCCAGCTTGTATATGTCATCTTCAGGTATGCCAGTGATGGCTGAAACAGTTTGGGGATCATATTGAGAAACATGCCGGCGAAGCTCTTCCCAGCCGGTTGTATACTGCTTCAGAAAATCAATATCCGCCATATTTTCAGAGAATAATAGATGCATGATTCCAAGTGCGAGAGCGGTATCTGTACCTGGGAGAATGGGTATGAACCAATCTGCAAACTTTCCTGTCTGATTTTTGTGCACATCAATGACAATGATTTTTGCTCCGTTTTTTCTCGCCTGCTGCGCCAGTGCAACCTGGTGCATATTTGTGCTGACTGCATTGATTCCCCACATAATAATTAATTTAGAATGTATCGTGTCTTCAGGGTCGATGCCAAAAGATCCCCCCATTGTATACGTATAGCCAGCCGATCCCGCAGAGTTGCAAATAGAGCGGAGAAGCCTGCTTGCTCCTAAACGGTTGAAAAATCTGCGGTCCATGCCCTCGGCTGATAAATTGCCCATGTTTCCGTAAAAGCTATAAGGCAGGATGCTTTCCGGGCCATGCTCGGAGATCAGCATTTTCCAATGTGAGGTGATGCTTGCAATCGCTTCTTCCCAGCTGATGCGCTCGAATTTCCCTTCTCCCTTGGCGCCTGTCCTTTTCATTGGATACTTAAGCCTTTTAGGATCATATAGACGTGACGCCATATGCCGCACTTTATTGCAAATATTCCCTTTTGTCACCGGATGTTTTGGATCTCCTTCTACTTTAATGATTTTTCCTTCCTTTTTATGGATTAGAAGACCGCACTGATCTGGACAATCCAGTGAACAGACGGAAGGAAAAATACCATCTCTTTGATTAATATATGAATTCATTTTTTTGCTCCTTATATGTTCATAAAGTATTTCGTCTATTTTCCCTTGAGTTGTTCTCATTTCTGTGCCAATAAGAGTCGAGCCAATCCGTCCCATTAAGCAGCGGGCGGAAATAACCAAATCCTTCTCATTATTAAGTCAGGCTGATTGGAGCGTACGGTGCGAGACTCCCGCTAATCCCGCGGAAAGCGAGCATCCTGGAGCGGAAATCAACCCCTTATTCCATAGCAATGAAGTTTACGAAAACAGCCTTTTTTTTATGATAGTGGAATTATACCATTCCATCAATATCGATGCTTGAAAAATGGTGGTGAAGTATGGGTATAAAGAAGGTTTTTGTGCCAAACAAGGTAAACCACATGAACCCGGGTTTATATTATCTGTTAATATAGGCTATTATTTATTTAAATAATGATTATGATATATAAGGGGTGAAAGCGTTGGACTATGGAATGATTATTTCTATTGGGATTTATATGGCAGGGATGCTTTTAATAGGCTATATTGCATACCGCAGGACGTCTAGCTTATCGGATTATATGCTTGGAGGACGGAATTTGGGTCCGGCTGTAACGGCTATGAGCGCGGGAGCCTCGGATATGAGCGGCTGGCTTTTAATGGGACTTCCGGGTTCCATGTATGCTGCCGGCATAAGCAGCGGCTGGATAGTAGTCGGTTTGACGGCAGGAGCCTATCTCAACTGGCTGTTTATTGCACCGCGTCTCAGGATATTTACTGAAGCTGCTAATAATTCACTGACTATCCCGGATTTTTTTCACAATCGTTTTAAAGATGCTTCAAGTATTTTAAAAATTACATCCGCACTTGTCATTTTAATATTTTTTACATTCTACACATCATCAGGCATGGTTTCGGGAGGAAAGCTGTTCACTACTGCTTTTCATATGGACTATACGCTGGGGGTATGGCTTACAGCAAGCATCGTGATTCTTTATACTTTATTTGGAGGCTTTCTCGCTGTAAGCTGGACGGATTTTGTTCAGGGGACTATTATGTTTATTGCACTCATTTTAGTGCCAATTGTCACAATCCTGAATATTGGGGGCATTGACAGGACTTTTGGCGAAATCCATTCTGTCAATCCAAAGCTTTTGGAAGCTTTTAAAGGAACGACCCCTATCGGCATAATCTCTCTTCTTGCGTGGGGACTTGGCTATTTTGGACAGCCGCACATCATTGTCCGCTTTATGGCGATATCTTCAGTAAAGGAGATTAAAAGCGCAAGAAGGATCGGGATGGGCTGGATGATTTTTTCAATAGCAGGCGCTATGTTTACAGGCTTGGTTGGTATTGCATATTTCAGCATTCATCACTCCCCTTTGGGGATAAAGGAGGCTGAGAGTGTTTTCATTCTCCTTTCTAAGCAGTTATTTCCTTCACTCATTGCCGGTTTCCTTTTGGCAGCCATTCTTGCTGCTGTAATGAGCACCATTGCTTCGCAGCTTTTAGTCACATCAAGTGCACTTACAGATGATTTCTATAAAGCATTCATCAGGCGTTCTGCTTCAGACCGGGAGTTAGTGCTTGCGGGCAGAATTTCGGTACTGATTATTTCGGCAATTGCCTTATATCTGGCCCTGAATCCCAGCAAAACAATTTTAGAGCTTGTGGGCTATGCCTGGGCGGGGTTTGGTGCAGCTTTTGGTCCTGTTGTTTTATTGAGTTTGTATTGGAAGAGGATGACGGGAACGGGGGCGCTTGCTGGCATGATCGCTGGAGCGGCTACGGTAATTTTATGGGAAAAGCTTGGCATTTATAAAAATGTTTATGAAATCATCCCCGGCTTTGCTGCAGGAACCTTGGCAATCCTGATTTTTAGCTTGCTGACACGAAAACCGTCACGGGAAATCGAAAAAGAATTCGATGCAGCCGTGAAAATACTTAAGCAATGACCTAAAAGGACCTGTTTTTTACTAAAAATTCCAAGGGCTTATATAAGCAGTCTTTTCATGGAATACTGATTAACGTATAAAGAATTCAAGCATAAGAGGAAACAATATGAGCCATTCTCGTAAAATTGCCCTGAAAATATCTATTATCTATATCATACTTGGCGTTATCTGGATTATTGGTTCGGATTCGCTATCCATGGCACTCGCCCAAAAAAACCTTTATCTATATGCTTTTTTTCAGCGCTATAAGGGATGGCTGTATATCATGTTGACCGGTATCTTCCTGTATACCGTAATTTATAACCGGACATCGAAGCTTCTGGCTTCTAAAAATGAGCTCCAAAAGAAAAATCAGCAATATCAGTCCATCTTTACCCATAATCCTGACGCGGTTCTTGAAATGGATTTGGAAGGGAGGATTTCTTCAATCAACCCGTCTGGAGAAGAAATACTGGGGTGCAAGGCCGACGTCCTAATAGAAAATCAAGCTTTCTTAAGGATGATGGCAGGTGAATATGAAAAGGTGAAAAAGTACTATGATCGTGCAATCCAAGGGGAAGCATCCGTATTTGAAACCGTCATACACAAATTAGATGGAGAAAAAGCAATATTAAGATGCACGTTTTTGCCCAGCAGTGTGAATGATCAGATTACGGGCATTTTTGTGATTGCCCGGGATATCACTATCATGCGGCGTGAAGAAGAATTGATGATTGCATCCGAAAAATTATCGGTCATTGGCCACCTCGCTGCTTCAGTTGCCCATGAAATCAGGAATCCGCTGACCTCATTAAAAGGGTTTGTACAGATTATGGGTATGACAAAAGAAGTAAATGAAGCCCACTTGGAAATCATGCTCACAGAAATTGACCGGATCAATATTATCTCGAGTGAAATGCTCATTCTTGGGAAAAAGCAGGATGTGAAATTTGCTGTTCAGGATATGAATCAAATCATCAACCAGGTCATTATGCTAATGAAGGCACAGGCCAATCTGGATAACATCGAATTGTTTTACAAGGAGAAATCAGTTGTTCCAGCCCTCGTGATGGCAGACAATATCCAGCTGAAACAGGTGCTGATTAACATTATTAAAAATGGAATAGAGGCATTGGAACATAACGGTGAAATCAGCATTACCCTCACTACGGATTATGATGAAGTTATTGTGACCGTCCAGGATAATGGGATCGGAATGGAGCCAGAGCGCCTGAACCGGATTGGCGAGCCTTTTTATTCTACTAAAGAAAAGGGAACAGGGATTGGCCTTGCCGTCTGCAAAAAGATTATCGAACGCCATAAGGGAAAAATCCTGTTCCAAAGCAAAAAAAATGAGGGAACAACTGTCACAATCCGGATTCCATTGGCGGTCTCCCCATAAATAGTGATACTATGGAGGAAGGTACTATAGAAAAAACAGAACCCTAAACCAGCAATAATGATTAAAGGAGAACTATATGACAGACACACAGCCACTAACTTTAGATATGAAGCCTTTTATTATAAAAGCGTGGGAGAAATCGGAATTCCGCCAGCCGACACCCATCCAGACAAAAGCCATTCCCTTTATCGTTGAAGGAAAAGATCTTATCGCAGAATCTCCGACAGGCACTGGAAAGACGCTTGCTTATCTCCTTCCCCTGTTAAATAAGATAAATGCAGAGAAAAAAGCGCCTCAGGCTGTCATTCTTGCCTCTTCAAGAGAATTGGTCATGCAGATTGCCGAGGAGGTGCGCATCTGGTCAGAAGGAAGCGAAATTACAGGAGCTGCTTTTATTGGAGGAGCCAACCCAAAAAGACAGCTTGAAAAATTGAAAAAGCATCCCCAGGTTATAGTAGGAACTCCAGGGCGCATTTATGAGCTTATTGCTCAAAAGAAAATCAAAATGCATGAAGTAAAGACGATTGTCCTGGATGAGGGAGATCAGCTTATTGTTTCAGAACATATAGCAACCATCCGGAATATTGTTAAGTCTACAATGAAGGATCGCCAGGTGCTTATTTTTTCTGCCACATTAACCGGGCAGGCAGAACAGCTGGCAGGGGAGCTTTTGAATGAGCCTGAAATTGTGAGAATTGATAAAAGTGAAAGAATGGAATCAAAGGTAGATCATATGTATCTGGTTGGAGACAAACGGGACAAATTTAAAATGATTGAAAAAATAACCCGTCTCGAAAATCTAAAAGGTCTTGCATTTTTAAACGATATAGCAGAATTAACCGTACTTAAGGAAAAACTTGATTATAAAGGAATTAAGCTTGAGGTTCTTCATGGTGAATCCAGCAAAATGGAGCGAGAGAAAGCGCTGAGAAATCTTCGCTCTGGAAAGTCCCCGCTGCTTCTCGCCACAGATGTAGCGGCAAGAGGACTGGATATCAAAGGACTTAATACTGTTATCCATGCTGATTTGGCGAAGGATGCAGATCAATACACACACCGTTCTGGCAGAACAGGCAGGGCTGGGGCAGACGGCACAGTCATCTCCCTGGTTACGGAAAGAGAAGAGCGGGAACTAAAAAAAATAGCCCGTGAACTTGAAGTGACACTTTCAAAGAAAACCTTTTATGGCGGAAATTTAGTAGATGAACAGTAAGTAAGCAGAAATACAGACAGCATAAGATGCTGTCTTCTCAGACTGCAGACAAACCCGAAAAGATGGGTTTGCCTGCAGTCTTCTTTGTTTTAGATTGTTTCCGTAAACTTTGCTGCCTTGGAACAAGGGGTTGATTTCCGCTCCAGGATGCTTCGCTTTCCGCGGGGCGTGCGCTGAGCCTCCCAGTCGTCGTCTGCGGGGTCTCACCAGTCACGCTGATCCCGCAGGAGTCTCCGCACCTTCCGCTCCAATCAACCTGATATAACATGGAACTGCCTCGAGAACTATTTAAGTAACAACAATCTTTAAAAAAAGAGCCATGTTTTAAAATAGTGGTAATCCAGTCTTGAGATGATGCTCAGGCTTCTAAACACCATTGCGAGAACAAATCGAAATAATTTTTTTAGATTAACAGGTACCTGTGGACCATTTAATTCGTAAATTAGAGACGGCCATTGATTTCTCTTTTATAAGGGTTCCTCTGTACCTGTGGCTGAGTCCCACTCATAATTTTTTACTTTTTTGTTTTCGCTTTCTAACTTTGCATCATCTGGTATTGGAAAATTATAAAATCCCTTTTTCTAAGTGAAAGTTATTATCTAAATTGACATAATAATAGATGCCTTTTCCTCATTTAAGTATAAAAGGGTGAATAGTAATGGAAATTTATCTTTGTAAAGATTGGCAAAAAAAAGCAAAGGGGTACGGAATAATCACATTCCTTACCCCTTTGTCTTATTTATCACTATGGATGGTTCTGCCTGGGAAAAAGCTTTTTTCCTTATTCATAGGATTCTCTTTTGCTGTTATGTTCTGAGGCAGCAATTTATAAATAACCGTTTTGCTTCCAAGAGACGACCGATATTTATCTACATGGCTTTTTTGAAGCGGGGTTTCGTAATATCCAGGAACGTATTTATTGAGCATGTGCTGCATCACTGCTGTAGCTTCTTCTAAATCCTGCAAAAATATAATCTCACCGAATATCATTACACTCATATATGCTGTGTCCGTTCTTGCCGGTACAGGATCTGCAATGGTTCCAAAGCTTTCTGAAACCGTCAGGCTGGCCCTGTTATTATGTTTCATAATATCTATTTTTTTGCCTTCATCCGCTCCGTGAAAATAAGCAGCTCCTTCATGCCAGATAAAATTCATCGGAACCACATAAGGATACACCCCATCAAATAATCCCAAATATCCAGTTTCAGAACAAGAAAGAAACTTATTGATTTTTTCATCATTAAAGCAAGCCATATTACTCTGTCTCATATCTTTCCTCCTAAGCGGGCGGGTTGTGTTTAGAATATTCTACTATGTATCAGGATTCTTATCTCTTTTTATTTTCCTAAAAAGACCAATCATTTTATCCCGCATTGACTGAAGCCGAAGATTCCAATGATAGAAGATTAACTTTATAAATGTCAATTACCTACATGTATGCAGTGCTGACAGTCTTTTTATTCGATGAAGCTATGAGTCTAGGGATTATAAGATGTTTGTCTAAAAAATGCAATTTTTCCAACGACTATGTTAATATACTATTATATGGTAAAAATAACAAATATATTGAGTATTTATAGTGGAGGGAAATAAATGAAAAGCAGGATTATTAAAGGAATACTATCATTGATTCTGATATCAGCATTGTTTGCTCCGCTAAGCAGGGCAGAAGCAGCAACAAAGACTGCAGTGGTGGATATTACCAACGGGGTGCTAAATGTAAGAAGCGGACCAGGACTAGATTACCGCAAAATCGGAAAGTTAACAGACCATGCCAAAGTTGCCGTCTATTCCATAAATCATGGCTGGGCACAAATTAAATACGGCAAGAAGAAAGGCTATGTATCTGATGAATTTCTTAGGATCTATAGTACAATGTCTTCTGTTTCTGCAAAGAAAATTGCAGATAATGCAGACAAAACTGAAAGAGTAACTTGGAAAAAGAACTATACCAAATCACAAATTTACTCTATAATGTCTTCCAGTTTTACAAAAGCATATATTGATAAGTACATTAAACAGCAATTTAGAACAGCTGGAAAAAATAACAATGGAACACAGCTTTATCATATCATTGAAACGGAGATTTGGGGATTAGCACTATACCCTATTGACTGGAAGATGCAATATGAACCAAAGAAGGCGGCCATCATTCACTTTGTTAAGAATGGAAAGGAATATTTATACATATCCCAATATCACTTGAATGAAGAGAGCGGTAATCAGACTTCGACTATCTGTTTCATAAAAAGCGGATTGCGGTGGCTGGTATTTGATCATCGAGTAAAATATGAGAACTGATTGAACTCCCAAAAAACTAAGCTATCACCTTCTTGCCTAACATCGATAAAGCAGAAAAAGCTGACCGTTCCCGGCAGCTTTTTCTGCTTTATCATATTTCCTTTTGGGGCGATTTAAGAAAAATAACAGCCTGATCTCTGAAGGTGAAAAATAAAAAAATATAATTCCGTGTAACTAAGTAAGAAATGAAAACGCTTCCAATTTTATTTTGTTTAACATAAGATAGAAGCATACAGACAGAACAAGGAGGGGAAATATGGAGAGCAAGTATAAGCATATTGAAACAGCTGTAATTCATGAAGGGTATGATTCAAAGGCTCACCTTGGGAGCCTTGCCATACCAATCTTCCAGACATCAACCTTCACTTTTGAAACGGCAGAGCAGGGAGAGAGGAGATTTGCCGGTACTGAGGAAGGCTATATTTACTCCCGTCTTGGCAATCCCACAGTGAGGGCCCTTGAAGAAAGAATTGCAGTCCTTGAAGGAGCTGAGGCGGCACTTGCATTTAGTTCAGGTATGGCAGCAGTTTCTGCTGTCTTAATTGATTTGACTAAGGCCAATGACCACATTATTTGTTCCCAGGGCCTATATGGCTGTACCTTTGGATTATTGAATCTTTTAAAGGAGAAATATAGCATCAGCCATGATTTTTGCGAAATGGAAACAGAAGAACAATTAAGAAATCTTATCCTTCCAGAAACGGCATGTATTTATGTAGAAACACCCATTAATCCAACAATGAAGGTATTGGACTTGCAGATGATTTCAAGGGTGGCAAAGGAATATGGAATTCCTGTTGTAGTCGATAATACTTTTTCTACCCCATATATTCAAAGGCCGATTGAATGGGGGTGTGATATTGTTCTCCATAGTGCGACCAAATACATTTGCGGCCATGGAGATGTTGTCGCTGGACTTGTGGCAGGAAGCAGGGAATACATCAGCCGGGTTGCCAGATCAGCACAGAAGGATATTGGCGGCATCTTATCCCCCTTTGATGCCTGGCTTTTGCTGAGGGGCATTAAAACCCTGCCAGTAAGAATGGATCGCCACTCGGCGAATGCTCTTCACATTTTCAGGGAACTGAAAAATCACCCAATGGTAAAGAAAATTTACTATCCTTTAGATGATACCCTTCCAGGCTTTTCTGCCGCAAAACGCCAAATGAAGCAGGGTGGAGGCTTGGTTACCTTTGAAATAAAGGGCACCAAAGAGGATGCTCAAAGATTCATGAATGAGCTTAACATGGTGAAGATTGCAGTCAGTCTCGGAGACGCCGAGAGCTTGATACAGCATCCTGCAACTATGACACATGCTGTTGTCCCGGAAGAGTCAAGGATTAAAATGGGCATTACTGATCAGATGCTGAGGTTATCGGCGGGACTTGAGAATTGTCATGATATCTGGGAAGACATAAACCAGGCGCTGAATGCCCTTATTCATGAAAAGATTTAAGTAATTAAAAAATAAGATAATGCATTGAAAGAGCAAACCAAATAAAAAAAGCAAGAATGATAAGATCAAGCTCTTATCGTTCTTGCGAATCGTCGTCTTTCTTCAAATCTTCAATCTGGGTAATAAGAATGTCACCTGTGTACTTATCATCATGCTTTTTTTTCAGCGCCAGGATAGCGGCTTTTCCGTCACTGGGACTCCCGTCATTAAAGTACATAGGAAAAAGCGAAAAAAATAGTACATAGAAAGAAAAATATATAAATTGATCCATAATTACAGATGAATCAAGAATATGAGCGTATTTCAGACTGCTGACCGTATACATGCCTGCAAAATTGAAAATGGATCCTCCCAAATAAATCAGTGTGTTTGTGAACCTGTTATCAAATTTCAATTGATGGAATTTACAGGCCCCATTCCAAAAATAATATTTCCGGATTTCAACTTTTCCAAAAGAAAATAATAGATTTCCGCTTCCGATAATCAGTCTCTTTTTACTGCCGCCAAAAATGGTAACGAAAAAGAGGTGCCCCATTAAATGAATCATTGTGACAATGGGAAAAATTAAGAAGAAGGAAACTAAAAATTTAATAATATCATACATTCCCAGCATGGAAAAAAACCTCCTTTATCTAAGATGTTTGTGTCATTTTGTGTAATCAGGAGGTCCACTATTCAGGTACCCGCCATAGAGCCTGAAAAACATGATTTAATTTTCCAATTGGGATTGCGGGTATTCTATGCATCCTTACTTTCTGTATCCATATCTAAGTGCGATCTTGAGATTAAAGGAATTAACCCAGCAATAAAAAGGATGGCAGCTAAAACATAGGAAATATATGACAGCTGCGCCATTTGGAAAAAACATTGCTCGCTGGAGTATAAAGCATTTTAAAAAGTCCCCTTTAATTAATGTATCTCCTTACTTATCCTTCTTAACAATAGGCTCTGTTAAGGAATCTCGTTGATTTTTTAATTTGGAATTCAAAAACAGCTGGGTCAAATCACCAAGCTGTTTCTTCTGTTTTTCTTTGCTTAATCTTTTATTTAAGCTTTAAAACAACTTCATTGATGTGTTTTATTTCATCTTTTCTGTAATTTGTTTAATATTTCACATTCGATGTTCAGGTCCCGAAAACTTTGGATAAAATGGCTCGCAGTGATGCCCTCATCATTTTGGAACTGCTCCAACATACGAATAGCAGGAACAACGCTGTGAACTCCTTCTTGTTTATTCATAATCTATTCTCCCTTGACAAAAAATAAGTAACAATATAAATTTATTCCAATATTGATACACATCACAACTCAATCATTAATTGAAAATATAGTAAATAGTTTGCTTTTTTATATACAAGATTAATAGAAAGGTTGGGAAAACGTGAAACGTGGGATTTTACTATTGATTGCAGCCACTCTTTTATGGGGGGGCAATTACATTTGCGGGAGATTTTTGGCACTTGCATTACCATCTACCTTACTTAACACAGTTCGGTGGGCAATTTCAACAATCATTCTTGTAGGAATTATGACAATTTCTAAAAAGAGGCTGCCTTTATTCTCGAAATGGAAGGAATTCCTGATCCTTGGCTTCTTTGGTGTATTTGCATTTTCAACGCTGAACTACTTAGGATTAAGGTCCATTAGTGCTTCTCAAGCTGGGATGATTTCAGCAGGTATTCCAGTTGCCATTTTAATATTTACTCCATTCTTTCTTAAAGAACACATCAAACTGAAGGCTTGGATAGGTACTGCGGTTTCAATCATTGGTGTTATTACATTGTTACTGGGGAAAAACCAAGCTTCCTCCGAGGGTTCCCTCATTGGTGACATGGAAATTGTCCTATCTTGCTTGGCTTGGGGATTATATACCGTACTTGGCAAACAATATGGGAAACAGATGGATCCTCTCACAATGACGGCAGGGGCATCTTTTTATGGAACAATACTAAGTGCCATCAGTTGCATAGGAACAGTACAACCAAGCATGATTCACATGTCAACGAACGCATGGCTTGCAGTACTATATGTGAGCACTTTTGCATCAGTCGGGGCATATTTCGCCTGGAACACTGGTGTGAAAATTGTTGGAGCAGGAAAAGCAGCGCCATTCATTAACTTACTTCCTGTTTGGACGGTTATATTTGGTGTTTTCTTATTACATGAACAAATTTCTTTGATGTCGTTATTGGGTGGAATTATCACGATTGCGGGTGCGGTGTTGGCAAGCCTATAGTGCTATTGATAAGTCCTTAATGATTTTAATCATGTATTAATAAGAGAACCAAAAGGCTATGAAAGCAATCCTAATAACTTTTTAACAGGAACATCCATTAAATTTTTTTTACCCTAATTGGACTTACCATTAGGAGAGCGAGTATTAAGGTAATATACGCATTGCTATATAAAAAAAATCCCATACCCGCCAAAGATAATCCAGCCGCTGGAATGGGTAATCCGCTAAAGTACCCAATGGTGGGTTTTACATTAAACCTAGCTAGTCTTAATGCCCCCATCGTCGGGAAAACAATAAAAGCTAATGAAGTTAAAATGGACGTTGCTGCTATTGAATGAAATAGAAGAGCAGGGGCAACACCGAAGCTCACTATATCAGCTAAGGAATCCAATTGAATACCAAATTCACTGTTCACTTTTAATTTTCTGGCAACCCTTCCATCTAAAAAATCGAATACAGCTAAAAAGAATATTAAAACGCCGGATACCTCTAAAAATCCACTCATATTACATGTAATTGCAAGAACACCGCACAATAAATTCCCAATCGTAAATAAATTTGGTGCGGCCTTTACTATCTTTTTAATCAAACTACTCCCACCTTATAATCGGAATTCCTACTTTATATATCATACCCACACAATTTTATGAAATAGCACGATATGTAAATAAATTAATCATATTAATGAATTTTGACAGAAATATAAGGTTATTTGGGTTTGGTTTTATAAACAGATTGGGGAGGAAAAACATGAAAAAATTAGTAGAGGCGACTATGCAAAGAGCACATTCTTATGATTGTATGTGTTGTCTGATTTTGGCTAACCATTTAATGCTTCATTAAATTCGTGCCAGTGAACTTGACCAACTCTTCCATATGGATTGGCAAGTGCCGATATGAGTGTAATCTCGCTTCTTTGTTCTGCAGTAACCTCTAGATAAATCCTTCACATCTTCACAACCTACGGAATAAATCATGGAAGCTTGCCACTTTAGCTTTTCTCGATCTCTAAGTGCCAAACAACTAGATAGCTTTAGCTTTATTATAGAATCTTCATTTTGAAATTTTATGGTTAATTGAGCTAAGAACATTAAAAGACCGAATGAGAAACCCATAAGAAAGATGGAAGAAATGTTAATTTTATCGAAAGCTTTACTAGGGTCATCAAATCTTGGCGACTTGGTCAACAGGATTGAAGTGATTACCGAAATTGTTGAAGCGGAACAAGGTATATTAGATGGGCAGGAACAAGATAAAAATAGTTTAGTGTCCAAAGAAGAAGGCATAAAAGGAACTGAAGACATTCCTAACATATCAAAATGATTACAGCGGATCCGTCACGTAATAAAATTGTTCAAATATGGTGCGTCAGGATAGAAGGTTAATACCTTTCTTTCTCTCTAGTTTGGTTTTTACAAAAGGAGTCAACAGTTAAAGAAGAAAGGGTTGCTTCAGCTGTTACAGCAACCCATTGTTTTTATAATATATCCTTTAATTCAGTATCAGAATAAATTGAGATGAAGACAACTGCATTGCGATCACCAATGTTTTTCACGAAGTGAGGGACACTCGCATTCCAGCTAAAGGAGTCACCTTCTTCTACAATAAAGGAGTCCTCTCCTTGTTCAGCCAGAACTTTCCCTTCTAATACTAAATGACATTCTTCTCCCTCGTGTGAATTTGGCTCCCCAATGGAGGCTCCGGGTGGGAATTCAACTATCATGGTTCGCAGGCCCCCCCTTGACGCCAAATGCTCTATCTTTAGGTTATTAAACGAAGAATTTGTTCGTTCATTTTGTCTGACAACACGCATGTGTTGTTTTTTCTCTAAAAGTAAATAAGGCAAAGGAACCCCTAGAAAATTTGCAATGGTACTTAGTGTATTAATGGAAGGTGAAGTATTATTGTTTTCAACATTGCTTATGAAACCTTTAGAAAGACCTGTTCCTTCACACATTTGAGCAATGGTAATTTTCTTTCTGTTTCGTATGGCTCGAATTTTTGTTCCAATATCCAGCTTAATCACCTCTAGTGTTTTTTAAAAAGAAACTTATTTATATATTAGCAAAAAAAACATTGACATTCTACCTGATTCGCTGTTATTTTATAGATAACAAATATTCATAGAAGGAAACAAATGCGCAGTAATTATTTTTTTGATCTTTTGTTTCTTAATATGAATATTTATTCTTCATTAATAAAAATTTATGTTGGGTTTCTTTATAGTAATAATCCAAGAAGGGATGATGTAATTTGAATTCACCCATGATTTATGAACTGCACAAACCATCACAGGTTGAGCCCGATAAAACCTATCCTGCTATTTTTGTCATGCATGGAATGGGTAGCAATGAACAAAATATGCTGCCGATAGTCGAGGGGTTAGAAGAAAGGTTTTACATTTTTAGTGTTCGCGGCCCATTATCTCAACCGCCGGGCTTCGCCTATTTTTCCATTCAAGGATATGGAAAACCGCACAGGGAAGTATTTGACCATGCAATCATCCAGTTGACTGGTTTTATTGATTATGCAACTGAACAATATCCGCTAAATCATGATCATTTATATCTGCTTGGATTTAGCCAGGGAGCCATTGTATCCATGACGCTTGGCTTAACATTAGGAAATAGAATCAAAGGAATTGTTGCTCTGAGTGGATATATTCCCGGATTCGTCAAGGAAGAATACAGTATTCAACCTGTTGATCAGCTTTCTTTGTTTATTTCTCACGGCGAACTTGACACCGTTCTGCCTTATCAATGGGGATTAGAAAGCAATGAATTCCTTCAGGGATTAGGTGCACAAGTAACCTTTCAATCCTATTCTGAAGGGCATACAGTTTCCTTAAAGAACCAAAAAGATTTTACGAAATGGATCCTTAATAATTTAAGTCAATAATAAGAAGATAATGGAGGAATAGGACATGCTGCCGTCTTTATTTGTGGCTCACGGAGCACCACTTTTAGCTATTGAAAATAATGAATATACTCAGTTTTTACATTCGTTAGGCAAAACACTTCCCAGGCCCAAAGCCATTGTACTGTTTTCGGCACACTGGGAATCATCTGCTCAAAAGGTGAGTGATGTAGATGAATTTGAGACAATTTATGACTTTGGTGGATTTCCAGATGCTTTATACCGCATTAAATATCCTGCAAAGGGCAAAAAGGAAGTCACTCAGGATATTACAGACAGTTTCACAAAACTGGGTATTCCTTATGAAGTTGATTCCACACGCGGATTAGATCATGGAGCCTGGGTAGTTCTCAAGATGCTTTTTCCCAATGCAGATGTCCCGGTCATTTCAATGTCTGTAAACGCTCATCTTAAGCCAGAGGAGCAATATCGAATTGGAAAGTCACTAACAAAACTCAGAGAGAAGGATATCCTTATTATTGCTAGTGGAGGAACTGTCCATAACTTAAGAGCCTTAAAAATGGGTAACGATGATGGATCAATAGATAAATGGGCTCTTGATTTCGATGATTGGCTAGGTAAGCATATAAACAATTGGGATTTAGAATCATTATTTAATTATGACTCGCTGGCTCCTGCTGCTGATATTGCAGTACCTTTATACGGAAAGGAACACTTTATTCCAATCTTTTATGCTATGGGGGCAGCAGATCATGAAAGAAATGCCAGACTATTGCATCGCAGTTATCGATACGGGAATCTTAGTCATAGTGTTTGGCAGTTTGGATTGTAGTAAATTTACTAGGAGGAAAGAAAAATGAATAACAATTTTAAAATAAGCAGTTTACTTTTAAGAGTCGTATTAGGAATAACTTTCTTTATTCATGGATTAACCAAATTCCAGGGCGGAATTGAAAATACAGTTGGCTGGTTTGAAAGTATTGGACTGCCTGGATTCCTGGCTTATGGAGTTGCTGTAATAGAAATTGTGGGCGGTCTTGCCTTAGTATTTGGGTTGTTTACGAGGTTTGTATCTGCTTTATTTGTCCTGCTAATGGCAGGAGCCATCGTAAAGGTGAAATTAGATGTAGGTTTTTTAGGAAATGGAAAGATGGCCGGATATGAATTGGATTTGGCATTCTTAGCAATGGCAGCATCTCTTGCTATTACCGGATCTAATGCTTATGCACTGGATTCCTTTATTTTTAAAGGACAAGAGAAGGAAAAAACAACATCTATCATCTAATTCCTTGAATAAGCACTATTAATAAGGCATTACTTCATTTCCAGAGGTAGTGCTTTCTTTTTGTCATTTATTACGTGGAGGGAT
Organism: Bacillus sp. MUM 13; assembly: GCF_001866725.1. Classification (NCBI taxonomy): domain Bacteria; kingdom Bacillati; phylum Bacillota; class Bacilli; order Caryophanales; family Bacillaceae; genus Bacillus; species Bacillus sp. MUM 13. The sequence goes on along the minus strand of NZ_MLYQ01000038.1, from coordinate 131,753 downwards.
AGCATATGCCGATTATTCAAATTACATTGATTGAAGGCAGAGATCAAGAAACAATTGAAACATGTATACGTAATGTTGCACGTACTGTTAACGAATCGCTTGGGGCTCCTATGAAAAGTATTCGTGTTATTGTGAATGAGGTTCCCAAGAATCGTTTTGCGGTGGGAGATATGCTAAAAAGTGAGATGCTGGAATAGGGAGGGTATCAATGCTTAACTACAGGGGTATTGCTCAAAGCTTAATCAAAGCTGAGAAACAAAAACAAGCAATTTCTTGTATTACCGATCAGCATGCAGATTTTAATCTAGCAATGGGATATAAGGTACAACAGGAACTGGTAAAGTTAAAAATTGACTCAGGCCATAAGGTAACGGCCTACAAGATGGGCCTTACCAGTCGGGCAAAAATGGAACAAATGAAAATCGGTGTCCCTATTTACGGGTACATTCTTGACTATATGAATGTCCCAAATAAAGGTCAAATCATAATGGAAGATTTCATCCATCCCAAGGTGGAGGCTGAGATTGCGTTTATACTTGGGGAAGATATTGAAGGACCAGGTATTACGGGTGAACAAGTTTTAGAAAAAACACAATGGATTCTGCCTGCCCTTGAGATTATTGATAGCCGATATGAGAATTTTCGGTTTCAGCTACCCGATGTGATCGCCGATAACACTTCTGCATCAAGGGTTGTTATGGGGAGTCGATTATATAGACCTCAAGATTTTGCAGTTGATTCGATTGAGGCAACCATGGCCATAAACGGGGAGGTAAGAGCGTGCGGGAAAAGTTCAGCGGTCCTAGGTAATCCCGCAAACTCTGTTGCGATGTTGTCTGCCATGCTGCATGAGGAAAAAAAGGGGAAGATTAAAAAGGGTTCCGTCATTCTGACAGGAGGAATGACGGAGGCTGTCGTCTTAAAGAAAGGTGACCATGTAATAACGGAATATAATCAAATGGGTCAAGTGTCTTTTCATATTCATTGAGCTAAGAAAAGGTAAAAAAATGAACACCTCTGTGTAATTTCTTTTGCGATTTTGGTGAGATAGTTGTTTGAATTTGGAATGCTTGTCAACCCTGAATTTTTGTTTAAGGTGTATTTTCAATTTGAAGGGAAACCAAATATGAAAAGGGAGCGATGCCTTACAACTTTGCATTGCTCCCTTTTCATATATTTGCTTATACTAATTGTTAGTTTAACTATTAATCATGTATATACGTGGATTGCCATATACGTTTCGTTTTCAAATGTACTAAGCATAAATGCGCTAAATCCGCACGAACAATTTTCCTGAAAATCGAAGGAGTGGGAGCGGAGTCCAAAAAAAACAGCAGGAACCTGTGTACAGTTCCTGCCGCTCTGGTTTTTTAAAGCTTTGCATATTTTGGATGTGCTGTTTTTACTAGCTGCTTTCCAAGGTTGGTTCCTTTGAAGAGTCCCAGAAAAGCTTCTGGGGTATTTTCGAATCCTTCGATGATTGTTTCTTCATACTGAAGTTTTCCTTCTTGCAGCCATTTGCCTAATTGGGCTGCTCCTTCCTTGAAGCGGGAGGCGTAATCTCCAACTGTGAAGCCCTTCATTAAGGCACTAGTTTTAATCATTGCCGTCTGAATGCGGGGACCAAGGTCTTCACCCTCGACGTTGTAGGATGAAATAGAACCGCATAGCGGAATTCTTGCATTCTTATTCAATAAAGTAAACACAGCATCTGTTATTTCGCCGCCTACATTATCAAAATAAACATCAATTCCGTCCGGACATGCCCTAGACAATGCTTCCCGAATATTTGAGGCTGTTTTATAATTAATGGCTTCATCAAAACCAAACTCGTTCTCAAGCAAGCTGATTTTCTCTTCTGAACCAGCTAACCCTACAACGCGGGCTCCTTTAATTTTGGCAATCTGGCCAACAACGGATCCTACTGCCCCGGCTGCGCCTGAGACTACAACCGTTTCGCCTTCCTTGGGCTGCCCAATATCCAGCAGTCCAAAGTAAGCCGTTAATCCTGGCATCCCTAAAATGCCCAAATGGGTTGTAACCGGTGCAACAGATGGATCAATGGTCCGGATTTCTTTTTCGCTCACCACTGAATACTCTGCCCAATTTAGATTTCCGATCACTACGTCTCCCTGTTTGAAATGTGGAGACTTAGATTCTGCCACTTCGGCAATCACTCCGCCAGAAATGGGTTCATGAAGCTTAAAAGGAGGAATATAAGATTTAGTATCCTGCATTCTTCCCCTCATATAGGGATCAACTGAAAGATAAAGAGTTCTGACCAATATTTCGCTTTCCCCGGGAACCGGGATTTCACGTGTTACAAATTCAAAGTCCTCGACATTAGGCAACCCTTTTGGACGGTTTGCAAGCTGAATTTCTTTTTGGTCCATTGTACCCATGTTATAGCCTCCCAGCTTATATTACTCTTAAATTAGCAAGAATAAAACGATGGCATGCAAAGTGTTAGTTCTACCAAAAAGCCTAACATTTTTAGAAATGCAGAGTCAAAGCATATGCAGGAAAAAACTTGCCAGTGTGTGCAGACATTTTCTAAAGGTTCGAGGAAGTTCATGATCAATAACTAGAAGACGCAATTTTATTCATTTGGCTCTTTTCTAAAAGATTATTATTATTTGAGACGATTTCATTGTTAATCGGGTTTATTGGGGCGTTCTGGAGCGGAAATCAGCCCTCATGTTCCTTAGAGCAAAGTTTACGAAAACAGCCATTCATTTAAAGGGAAAGCAGGTGAAAAAAAGTGATTGCAGAGAGAAAGAATCTAATAAGATCGATTATTCCAGGATGGATATTTATAGGGGGAGTTTTGGTTAATATATTAGCCGGCCAGTCATATAGCCTATCAGAACTAAAAGGTGAAGACGGTGCCTGGCTTGCTGGGGCGGCCATAATCCTGGCAGGGGCAGGGCTTCCTGCAGGGTATATCATTTATCAAATCAGCATGTTTTTCGGATCGGTTTTGAAAAATAGGAACTTCTATTACAGCCAGGAGTATGAGCTTGAGGTGTTTTTCTCCATTCATGTGAATGGAGAAAAAATGAGAGTGAGGCACAACAGGCTTCTTGAAACTGCGGGTGATTTAAGAGCTGCGTCCTGCAGTCTTCTTCTTGCATTAATTGTAAATCTGCTGATTGGTATCTTGTACTTCAAAAATTTTGATTTTGCCTTTTGGATAAGCGCAGCAGTCAATGCAGCAATTCTGCTGATTGTTTATCTGAATCAGAGACACTATATGGGGAATCTGGAATACTTCAAGAAAAGAATTCATCATGAATATAGCTGGCTGAAGTAAGGCAATAACTGCTTTATCGAGTCTTCAGTGTAGAACAGGGATATAAATTCCTTGTTCTTTTTTTAGTATGGTGATAGTATTACAGGTAATCAAATTTGACCAGTCTGAAGGGTAACAGAGCATGGCTGTTTTTGCTGGATCTGTTAAACGGAAGAGGAAGTGCAGGTTTGTTTGCAGTACAAGAAAGTTCATAAATACGCAGTCCTTCGGGGTCGGGTGAGAATCCCAACCGGCGGTGATGAAGCAATTCTAAGCCCGCGAGCCTGAATAAGGCAGGATTTGGTGAAATTCCAAAGCCGACAGTATAGTCTGGATGGGAGAAGGACATATGGAAAAAAAAGACATAAATCGCAAGGTCTGGAGCAAAAAAATCTTTTGTAATAGGCTTATTTGGTTATGACTAAAAAATCCATATTCTCCCTTAAAACCTCTTAGGAATCCCTGAGAGGTTTTTATTTTTTCAGAAGGACCTAAATGGTCCAAACATGAAAAGAGGGTGAATGAATGAACGATCAAGAGTATATGGAGATTGCTTTAGGTCTTGCTGCTGCGGCTGCAGGCCAAACTTCGCCTAATCCGGCGGTTGGTGCTGTCATAGTCAAAGATGGGGAGATTGCCGGAATGGGAGCGCATTTGAAAGCCGGGGAAGATCATGCAGAAATACATGCTCTTAAAATGGCTGGCGAAAAAGCAAGGGATGCCTCCATGTATGTAACACTGGAGCCGTGCAGCCATTTCGGAAAAACTCCTCCATGTGCAGCTGCTCTAATAAAGGCGGGAATAAAAAAAGTGTATATATCTTCAGCAGATCCTAATCCTCTTGTTGCAGGAAAAGGAATCAAGATGCTTGAAGAAGCAGGCATAGAGGTTCATAGCGGACTTTTATCAGAAAAGGGTGACGAGCTGAATGAAGTGTTTTTTCATTTTATCAGGACCGGCACACCATTTGTCACGATGAAGCAGGCTGTGACTCTTGATGGAAAATCTGCTGCAGAATCGGGTGACAGCAAGTGGATCACTTGTGAAGAATCAAGGCTCGACGTTCACAGGGAAAGAAGCCGGCATGACGCTATCCTTGTTGGAATTAATACGGTCTTAAAAGATAATCCGCGGCTGACGAACAGAATAGAACGGGGAGCAAGGCAGCCCGTCCGCATCATTCTGGATACTCATCTAAGGACGCCTATAGATTGCGCGGCAATAATAGATGGAACGGCTGAAACCCTTATTATTACAGGTTCAGAGGCTGAACAAAAAAATATAGATCGCATACAGTCAGACAAAGTTAAAGTGTTGAGAATGCCATCTGATTCTATAAAAATTATGGATGTATTGAAGATACTGGCGAAACGGGGAATCACTTCTCTTTATGTAGAAGGAGGCGCCGAAGTGAATGCCAGCTTTTTGAAGGAAAAGGCTGTAGGCCGCATGATAACGTATATCGCTCCGAAACTTGCCGGCAAAAAAGCTCACGGTATGTTCGGAGACCTGAATGTGAAGATGATGACTGATGCATATTCCCTGGATTTTGAGAAGGTGGAGAGAATCGGGAAAGACCTTAAAATTACATCACGTTTAAAGCAGGTGGAGAAATGTTCACAGGAATCGTAGAAGATATCGGCACTGTTGGCGGTATAAAGAAAGGCCGAAACAGTATGGAATTGACCATACTTTCAAATAAAATTACACATGACATGCATCTTGGTGACAGCATTTCGGTCAACGGGGTATGTTTAACAGTTACAGAATATAAGAGTAATTCTTTTACGTTGGACGTGATGCCAGAAACGGTAAATGCTACGTCACTGATTAATCTAAAAGCCGGGTCACCTGTTAATCTTGAAAGAGCCATGGCTGCGAACGGCAGGTTTGGAGGGCATTTTGTTTCCGGACATGTGGATGGAACAGGAATGATAGTGAAAAAACAGCATAAGGAGAATGCCGTTTACTATGTAATTGAAGTTCCTGAATATGTGTATAAATACTGCATTCCAAAAGGCTCAGTTGCCATCGATGGTGTGAGTCTGACTGTCTTTGATCTATCTGAAAATCAGCTGACCATATCCCTGATTCCGCACACTCACAAAGAAACTGTATTAGGGAGAAAAGCGCCGGGAGAAATTGTCAACATTGAAGCGGATATGATTGGAAAATACATGTACCATCAAAATAATCGGGAAAAACAGACTAAAACGTCTGTTACTTACGAACTGCTGGAGAAAAGCGGATTTTGATAAAAAGGAGCTGATTGATATGCTGAGCAGTATTGAAGAGGCACTAGCGGACATCGCAGCCGGGAAAATTGTCATTGTAATAGATGATGAAGACCGTGAAAATGAAGGTGATTTTGTAGCCGCAGCAGATAAGGCCACTCCAGAGGTCATCAACTTTATGGCGAAATATGGACGCGGTTTGATTTGTACAAGTATCTCTGGAGAATTAGCGCAAAAGCTGGACCTGCATCCTATGATTGGAAAAAATACCGATCCTTTTGGAACAGCATTCACTGTGAGTATTGATCACAAAAATACATCAACAGGAATTAGTGCTTATGACCGTTCGCTGACAATCCTTGAACTTCTCAATGAAAATACTGTTCCAGAAGATTTGAAGCGGCCGGGCCATGTTTTTCCTTTGATTGCAAAGGAAGGCGGTGTCCTCCGCCGTGCCGGACATACAGAAGCTGCCGTTGATTTAGCAAAGCTTTCAGGAACTGCTCCCGCAGGGGTTATTTGTGAAATCATGAATGAAGATGGAACAATGGCAAGAGTGCCCGATCTGGCTATTATTGCTAAAGAGCATGGACTAAAGATGATATCAATCGCGGACCTCATTGCATATCGCAGAGAAAATGAGCAAAGCGTGAAAAGAGAAGCGGAAGTGAAGCTTCCGACATCATTTGGCGATTTCAGGATGATTGGCTATTCTAATGCCTTTGACCAGCAGGATCACTTTGCATTAATCAAGGGTGAAATCGATCCTGATAAGCCAGTGCTTGTCCGTGTGCATTCTGAATGTCTGACAGGAGATATTTTCGGCTCGCACCGCTGTGACTGCGGACCGCAGCTGCATGCCGCGCTGGCACGGATCGAGTCTGAAGGAAATGGTGTGCTGCTTTATATGAGGCAAGAAGGGCGCGGCATCGGCCTGATGAACAAACTTAAAGCTTACGAATTGCAAGAACATGGCTATGATACGATTCAAGCCAATGAGAAGCTTGGATTTCCCGCTGAGCTGAGAGACTATGGAATTGGAGCTCAAATATTAAAGGATCTCGGCATCACGAAAATGAGGCTTATGACGAATAATCCGAAAAAAATGTCAGGCCTAACCGGTTATGGACTTGAAATAACAGAACGTGTGGCAATTGAGATTCCGGCAATTAAAGAAAATGAACACTATCTGCACACAAAAAAAGTGAAAATGGGGCATCTGCTGTCATTATAGGAGGAATAAAAAATGGGTAATACATTTGAAGGAAACTTAGTAGGTTCAGGATTGAAAGTTGGAATTGTGGTTGGAAGATTCAATGAATTCATTACAGGCAAACTGCTTGGGGGAGCACTGGATGGCTTAAAGCGTCATGGTCTTAATGAAGAGGACATTGATATCGCCTGGGTTCCTGGGGCTTTTGAAATCCCGATGATTGCAAAAAAATTGGTCAATACAAATAGATATGATGCAGTCATTTGTCTTGGTACAGTGATCAGGGGTGCAACTTCCCATTATGACTATGTTTGCAATGAAGCAGCAAAAGGCATTGCTTCTGTTTCCCTTGAAACAGGAGTACCTGTGATATTTGGGGTACTGACTACAGAAAATATTGAACAGGCTATAGAACGCGCCGGTACGAAAGCTGGAAATAAAGGCTACGATTCTGCTGTTTCAGCCATAGAAATGGCAAACTTGCAAAAAATGATAGGTTAAAGAATAAAGAAGAATTGGATAACAGAGGATAACTTTATCCCTTGTTATCCAATTTTTTTATTGTAAAGTTAGCTGAATTATTATAAAATTTACATGATTCTAAAATTTTTAATGGAGGTGAAAGAGATGAATCATTCTATTTTGCGCGAGCAATGGCTGGACTTTATGTATATTTGCCGTGCAATTTTTCATGAGGATTGTAATCAAGGGGGAAGTCTGCCTTTTTTACAACTGAATACATGAAACGGAATGATTAGAAGTCTCTTCACCCTTAACTTATAGAATGGGAAAAAGAGAGCTTTTTGAGAGCTCTCTTTTTTTTTAACTGGCCGCGGGAAGAAGCTGCAAACTTCTTTCCTGCGGTCTTTTTTATGTCCGGAAACTAAAATATGGCTTTGGGGGAACGCCCTGAAGTTCTGTGTTAAGTGCAAATCAGCAGGCAAGTTTGGCAGAGCCTGAAATAAAGAAGAGAAAGGGAGTCATAAACATGATTCTTTGCGGAATGAATCAGGTCAGCAAAATGTACGGAGGCAGCATGGTCTTTGAAAATTTATCACTGGAGATAAAAGAAAAAGAGAGAATCGGTCTGGTCGGTAGAAACGGAGGCGGCAAGACAACGATTTTAAAATTATTAGCCGGTGCAGAAACGCCTGACTCCGGTTCTATATTTGTGAAAAAGGGATTGAAAATCGGGTATTTGTCTCAGCTCCCATCCTTCCCCGAAAATACGCAGGGCAGGGATGTTTTAATGTCTGCCTTTGATGAGGCCATTTCAATTTATGAAAAAATGAGTGAGTATGAGGAATCCATGGCATCTGAAATCGATGAGTCTGCTTTATCACGTAAGCTGGAGGAATATGGCTTCCTCCAGGAACGATTTTCACTTCTTGACGGGTACAGCATGGAGGCCCAAATATCAAGGATTGCGAATGGACTTGGCATAGAGAGCTTACTGAATTCCCCCTTTTTATCACTCAGCGGAGGGGAGCAGACCAAAATATGCTTAGGGCTCATTTTGCTTCAAAAGCCGGATTTATTGCTGCTTGATGAGCCGACCAATCACCTGGATATTTACGCAGCAGAATGGCTTGAGCGATTTATCCGGGAGTATGATGGGGCAGTGGCTGTTGTTTCCCATGATCGTTACTTCCTTGATGAAACAGCAACGAAAATCATTGACCTAGAAGACGGAGAAGCAACTGTATATCATCAGAATTACTCAGGTTTTGTCATTGAAAAAGAAAAGAGGCTGCTTGAGGAATTTCAGGCTTATCAGGAGCAGCAAAAAAAAATCAAGAAAATGAAGGATGCAATCAAGAGATTGAGAGAATGGGCCAATCAGGCGAATCCTCCTAATGAAGGTTTGCATAAAAGAGCAAGAAATATGGAAAGAGCTCTTGAGAGGATCGAAAAGCTGAAGCGCCCAATTATTGAAAGAAAAAAAATGGGACTGCAGTTCGAGACGGCTGGAAGAAGCGGAAAAGATGTGATGGCTGTGAAAAATGCAGCTAAAGCATATGGAAACAAGATGCTGTTTAAGGATGCAAACCTGCAGCTTCAATATCAGGACCGCGCTAGCATTGTAGGAAGAAATGGTACCGGGAAGTCCACTTTGCTCAAGATGCTGCTTGGAGATGTTCACCCGGACAAAGGTGAAATTCGCATTGGAAGCAATGTCAAGATAGGCTACCTTTCGCAGCATCTGTATAACTCAAATGGAAACGAAACTGTTATTGAGGCCTTCCGGCAAGAAGCAATGGTTGATGAGGGGCAGGCAAGGCGTATTCTGGCAGGTTTTTTATTTTACGGAGCAGCGGTTTTCCGCAAGGTTGGACAGCTGAGCGGCGGCGAAAGAATGCGGCTTCGCCTGGCTCAGCTCATGCATCAGGATATTAACTTCTTGATACTGGATGAACCTACAAACCACCTTGACATTGATTCCCGGGAAGTGCTTGAGGATGCGCTTGAGGATTTTTGCGGTACAATCCTTGCAGTGTCACATGACCGGTATTTGCTGGATAAACTGTTTGATAAAACCTACTGGATGGAAAATGAAAGCCTGCATGCCTTTGCCGGGAACTATAGCTGGGCAAGAAAAAAACTGGATGAATGGAGCAGGAAGAACTTCAGTGAATTCGTTCAAGAAGATGTGCGGCCAGCAAGAAAAAGAGAAAAAGAAAAAAAGGAAGAAACTAAAAAAGATATGGAAAAGATAGAAGCTGAAATGGAAAAAGCAGAGCTTCAGGCAAGGCAGCTGGCGGGAGAAATGGAAAATGAAACAGATTTGCAGGAGCTGCAGAAATTGCACGAGCGCCTGATGCAGGCAGAGCAGAAGATAGAGGAGCTTTACACCGAGTTAGATGGTTTATAATTCAGCAGTCAGCTTTATCACGCATTTACTGACTTTATCGTTTGCTGAGGATAATAGACCTGAAAAACTATAATTGAGCTTATAAAAAAGAGACTGTTCCGGGTCAATGACTAATGGCTCGGTTAACAGTCTCTTTATTCGGCAGCAATTAAGCAGCCGTTTTTGTCCTTCTGATTTTGCTTCGGGATAATACGGTTTTATCTAAGCGATAAGACATGACTCCAGCCAAAACAGCTAAGATGATATCCTTCGGAAGAGGAACGGCCATCCACGCCCAAGCCATTTTATATGTGAATCCTTCCGGAGCACTTGCCCAAAGTTTATAGGCATAATACATCCAGTTTGTGCCGATGACATAATTGATGATCATCCCTGCAAGAGCACCAATAATGAATGCAGGGAGTGTCCGGCTTTTTTCTGAGATTTTCCCTGCTGCATAAGCTGTTAGTATGTATGAAAGAATAAAACCGAAAGTAGGGCTGACCATAGTTGAAACTCCGCCGCTAAATTTAGCAAATACAGGCACGCCAACAAGTCCAACCAGTGCATAAGCCATCATGGTAAAAGCTCCGAGTCGGCTGCCTAAAATGGTTCCTGCTAAAATAGCGAAAAAAGTCTGCAGGGTAATCGGAACACCGCCGACAACCATGAAAGGAATGAGTGAGGTGATGTTTGCACCGATCATCATTAAAGCGATGAACATGCCCCCGAGTGTTAAATCAAACGCAGTAAACTTCCTTTTCATTTGAATTCCTCCGTTAAAGTAATAGTGTTATATATAGAGGATAAAGGTTTTTTTGGCTTAATGTCAACTTGTTTTTTATTCGGGTTAACATATTTCATCATCCTGCTAGTCTTAATGATTGTGGAGGAAGAATTCTTGGCTGAGAATCACTGAACTAAGTCAAAGGAAACAGACTAATAAAGCCTATTTACTTCACTAAGAATACTTGTTATCATATTAAGTGATAATGATTATCAATATTAATCTGGGGGTAAACCATGTTTAACAAAAAGAAAAGCCTGTTTACAATGATTTTGCTGGTTGCATTTGCAGCTGTGCTCAGCGCCTGCAGCAATGGATCTGATAAACAGGAACCTAAAGAAAGTAAAAAATCAGGGATGATTACATATAAAGCAGAGAATGGAGTTATTAAAATACCAAAGCACCCAAAAAGGGTTGTACTGGTGGCAGACAGTTATTATGGTGATTTCCTGACTCTTGGCATCAAGCCTGTTGGTGCACCTGACAATGTATTTAACAATCCATTCTATAAAGGTAAAACAAAGGGAGTCGCCAATCTTGGCGATGGCACTTCTATCGAAAAAATTCTTGCACTGAATCCAGATTTAATTATTGCCTGGACTACTTATCCGGCTATCGATAAGCTTGAAAAAATCGCTCCAACAGTGGCGATTGATTATTCAAAATTGAATTCAAAGGATCAGCTTAAGGAATTCGGAAAAATGACCGGTACTGAAAAGAAAGCGGACAAGTGGCTTTCTGATTGGGACAAGAAAATTGCAGAATACAAGCCGCAGGTCCAAAAGGCGGTCGGAAACAAAACCGTTGCCTTGATTCAGCCTACTGCTAAGGAAATCAATGCTTTTGGCGCCACCTTTGGCCGGGGCGGGGAAATTATCTATACTGAATTCGGCTTAAAAGCTCCTGCAGCAATCCAAAGAGATGCCATTGACTCTAAAACCGGCTATGCTCAATATTCTCTTGAAAAAATACCGGAAATAGCAGGAGACTACATTTTTACAAGTCCATGGTCTGTAGATGATAATGGCAGCAAAACTTATAAAAGCAAGGTATGGAAGGACCTGGACGCTGTCAAAAATGACAGGGTGTTCGAAATTGATCCAATAGGGTTTTACTTCAATGATCCTATTTCGCAGGAAGGCCAGTTAAAATTCATTACTGATAAATTAATCAATCATAAGTAAAAAAACAAAGTTTACGAAAACAGCTATTCTAAAAGAAACCATGTTTAAATAACAAATCGGGACCCGGTTATTGCCGGGCCATTTTCAGGAAATACACCAAATGAAAATCTGAGGCGAAGTAAATGAATGAAGAATTGGAAAGTATAGAAAAACCTAATGAAAAACTGCATACAAGGCCATGGGCAGCGACGCTTATCCTGACAGCAGGCATGCTTGCCCTGCTGTTCGGAGTCGCCTTTTCCATCTCGGTCGGAGCCGCGGACATTGACCTTAAAACCGTATGGTCCGCCATTTTCAGCTACAACCCTGATATGCCTAAGCACACTATAATCAGGGAACTCCGTCTGCCAAGGTCATTGGCGGATGTTATAGTTGGTGCTGCTTTTGCAGTAAGCGGGGCCATCATGCAGGGCATGACAAGGAATCCGCTGGCGGATTCCGGGCTGATGGGGCTTAATGCCGGGGCTGTATTAATGGTCGCTATATGCTTTGCCTTTTTTCCTGGACTATCCTATAACTCTCTAATTCTTTTTTCCTTTCTGGGTGCGGCGCTTGCAGCCATTCTTGTCTACGGGACAGGATCACTGGCCAAAGGCGGCCTTTCACCGATGAGGCTGGTTTTGGCAGGAGCTTCTGTTACTGCACTTATGACGGCAATGAGCGAGGGGATTGCTATCCATTTTAAGCTTAGCCAGGATCTTGCTTTCTGGTTTGCGGGAGGAGCAGCAGGCGTGAAGTGGGAGCAGCTGAGAATCATGTTCCCCTGGTTTGTTATCGCGCTTCTTTTTGCACTCATGCTTTCACGATCTATCACTCTTTTGAGTCTTGGGGAAGATGTAGCTAAAGGTCTTGGCCAGAGAACTGGGCTTGTAAAGCTTGCCTGTTCCCTCGTCATTCTCATTCTGGCTGGTACTGCTGTTTCTGCGGTAGGGCCAATTGGATTTGTCGGGCTCGTCATTCCGCATTTGACAAGATACCTGGTAGGCGTGGATTACCGCTGGATTATTCCTTGCTCCGGAATACTTGGAGGTTTGCTGATGACTTTTGCTGATATAGGGGCAAGAATGATTAATCCGCCATTTGAAACACCCATCGGAGCTCTATTTGCATTGATCGGTGTGCCTTTCTTTTTGTTTGTTGCACGCAGAGAAGGGAGGTCACTGTGATGGACGAAGCCATTTTTGCCGAAATGGAACGAAGAAAAAGAATAAGAAGATTTACTGTCTTATTTATTCTGACGCTCGCCATTTTGGTGATTTTTTTTATTAGTATGGACACGGGTTATACAAAGCTTAGCCCTTCTGAGGTCGTTAAGACTTTATTTGGAATGGGAGACGAAAAGCAGAGCCTGATTCTTTTCGAGTTCCGGCTTCCGAGGATTATCATTTCTATCCTGATCGGAAGCGGTCTGGCTGTATCCGGCTGTGTGCTGCAGGGAGTGACCCGCAATCCTCTTGCCGATCCGGGTATACTCGGAATAACGGCGGGTGCGGGGTTATTGGTTGTCTTATTTATCTCGTTTTATCCAAACAGCATGGATGCCCCAGTCTTGCTTCTGCCTTTTTTGGCTCTGCTGGGAGGCGGCATGGCTGCAGCGCTGATTTATATGCTGACTTATAAAAAAAACGAAGGCCTGCTGCCTGGCCGGCTGCTGTTAAACGGCATTGGCGTGTCAGCAGGGATTAGTGCATTGATGATCGTCTTAATGCTTAAGCTTAACCCAAGGCAATTTGATTTTCTGGCAGTCTGGCTGGCTGGAAGCATCTGGGGCACAAGCTGGAAGCATGTCCTTACTTTGCTTCCGTGGATTTTACTCTTAATTCCTTATGTAATTTATAAATCCCGCAGCTTGGACGTGCTGGGCTTTGGAGACCAATTGGCTGCCGGACTTGGAATGCCCGTTGAGAGAGAAAGACTGAAGCTCTTGGCTGCTGCAGTCTTTCTGGCAGCGGCAAGTGTTTCTGTGAGCGGCGGAATCGGCTTTATTGGTTTAATCGGTCCTCACATGGCTAAGAGGCTTATCGGTACGGGGCATAAATACCTGATCCCGGCATCTGCTCTGACAGGGTCACTGTTATTACTTGCGGCAGACACGATAGGGAGGACTGTGCTCCAGCCCTCTGAAATTCACGCAGGTATTGTTGTGGCCATTATTGGGGCGCCATATTTTCTTTATTTATTATCTAGATCAAAAGCATAAATTCATCAAAAGGAGCTCAAATGAGATGGACAGTAATCGGGAATTATATGATGTAACCATAATTGGCGGCGGGCCTATAGGCTTATTTACGGCATTTTACAGCGGGATGAGAGAATTGAAGACTAAGGTTATTGAATTTTTGCCGCAGCTTGGCGGAAAGGTATCCTATTTTTTTCCTGAAAAGACCATCCGTGATATTGGCGGGATTCCAGGAATAAAAGGGGAAGATTTAATCAAGCAGCTTACTGAACAGGCAGGCACCTTTAAGCCTTCGATTGTTTTGGGACAGCAGATTGCCGGTATGGAAAGGATGAAGGATGGAACGTTTGTATTAAGCAGCACAAATGGAGAAGTGCACCATACAAAGACAATTATCCTTACTACTGGAATGGGGACGCTTAAGACCATCAAGCTAGATGTTAAAGGGGCTTCACAGTATGAAGGCGGCAACCTTCATTATGCAATTAATGATATGCGGGATTTTACGGACAAGGATGTTGTCATTTCCGGAGGGGGAAACTCTGCGGTAGACTGGGCAAATGAACTGGAGAAGGTTGCACGAAAAGTGACCATTGTACACAGGAAAAATGAATTCAGCTGCCACGAAAGCGATGAATCTCTGCTGAAGAATTCTTCTGTTGAAGTTTTAACTCCCTATAGCATTGAAGAGCTTCATGGAAATGGAGAGAAAGCAAGCGGGATAACCATCAAGAATGCAGAAACAGGCGGGCTAAGAACGCTAAGCATGGATGCGTTAATTGTCAGCCATGGCTTCTGCATTGATCTTGGTCCTATCAGAGAGTGGGGTTTGCAAATCGAAGAAGGCCGGATTGTTGTGAATGGAGATATGGAAACCAATATTCCTGGAATATTCGCAGCAGGGGATTCTGTCATACATCCGCATAAGCTCCGATTGATAACGGGGGGGTTCACGGAAGGGCCGCTTGCATTAAACAGTGCGAAAAAATACATGGATCCAGGAGCAGGAGCCATGGCGATGTACTCTACACACCATAAAGAATTCGTCGCAGAATAGAAATGGGTTCATCAGAAAGCGGGGATTTGTTTGATTAAAGCAGAAAAATTGGACATTGGATATGCAGGCAGAATCATTGTCAGCCAATTGAATGTTTTTATTCCTTCCGGGAAAATAACTGCACTGGTCGGTGCAAATGGCTCCGGAAAATCCACAATCTTAAAGACCATGGCCCGTCTTTTGAAACCTGAAAGCGGCTATGTGTATCTAAATGGAAAATCCATTGCAGAGCAAAAAACAAAGGAAGTGGCCAAACAGCTGGCGATTCTCCCTCAAAATCCGGCAGCTCCAGAAGGAATAACGGTTCTGGAACTGGTCTCTTACGGACGGTTTCCGCACCAAAAAGGCTTGGGGTCGTTGAATAAAGAAGATCACAAAGTGATTCTGCAAGCTCTTGAAATGACCGGCATGAAGGAATTTGCATCCCGCCCTGTTGATCAGCTTTCTGGAGGGCAAAGGCAGCGGGCATGGATTGCGATGGCTTTGGCCCAGGAAACAGATATATTATTCCTGGATGAGCCCACGACTTTCTTAGATATGGGGCATCAGATCGAGGTACTGAACCTGCTCCAGATGCTCAATAAAGAAAAGCAGAGAACGATAGTGATGGTGGTGCATGATTTAAATCACGCAAGCCGTTATGCCGAGCACATGATAGCAATAAAGAAAGGCGAGGTAATAAAAAGCGGTACACCCTCCGAGGTCATGGCAGCGGATATTATAGAAAATGTATTCGGGGTAAAAAGTGACATCATTTTGGATCCGAGAAGCGGCCAGCCGCTTTGCCTGCCTTATGAACGGATTTAAAGACATGAAAGGTTTCATTTCAATTAGGGAATGAGCCTTTTTTATTTGAAGCCAATACTGATGTTAGCTGATGATTGGAGCGGGGGGCTATTTGTCCGGTGAATTATTCTTCAGTGTTCATTTCTCCCTAGAAATTGTCTCCTAATCCCACACCTTAAAATTCCAGTATAAAAATACCTGTAGCGGATAGGTGAGACCCCGCAAACGCAGCTGGGGGGCTCACCGCCCGCCCAGTGGAAAGCGAGTATACTGGAGCGGAAATCAACCCCTGTTCCTTAGCAGGAAAGTTTACGAAAACACCCTGTACTTAAGATATGAATTAAACGATTTTAGTTTTTTTATCCGATTATCATTTAGCTAAGTAGTTCTCTTTATTTTTTATATCTGCATAGGTTCCATTTAAAGCGCTAACGAATGCCGTTTGAACATGACTGCTTTGCACAAATTTATTATTAAAATCAAGGTCTCTGGTGGCACAGGCATCTTCTATTAAAGTGATCGTATAACCTAAATCTTTAGCTGCACGTACTGTTGCGTCAATGCACATATGAGTCATCATTCCACAAATAACTAAGTGATTTACTTTTTTTGTTTGTAATACATTATGTAAATCTGTGCCATTAAAGCTATTTGGAGTTGACTTTGTAATTATTAATTCCCCCTCAAGCGGACTAACTAATGGATGAATGGAAACACCCTCCGTATTAGCAAGGAAGAATGTAGCATCTGCTTTCTTGGCAATATGCTGTATGTGAATAATTTCAGCGTTAATCTCCCTAAACCTTTCTAAGATTTCTTTTGCATTTGATGCAGCTTGAATAGGCTCATGCAACTCAAACTTTCCATTTGGGAAATAATCATTTTGTATATCGATTAATAAAAGTGCTGTATTCATTGATACTCCTCCTCAAAAAAAAATCATTTTAATATATTCTTTCTATCTGAAAGTATTACCTTCTTTTCTTGGATATGTTATTTAGTGCTTGTATAGAAAATGAAGGCAATGGACGCCCCCTGAATTTTTTAAATGGCTGTTCAATGTTCTCGAGTATTTGTTTAGTTTTTTATTGTCCTTTTTATTTGTATAATAGAAGGCGGAAAAATAAAAAGGTGCTTAAAAGGAAAGAATGAATATATCTGTGCTTTAGGAGGCTGCAATATGTATCGGGTGTTAACGCATAATGATCTTGATGGAGTGGGCTGCGGAATTTTAGCTAAATTGGCGTTTGGTGATAGTGTTCAGGTCATTTACAATTCCATATCCGCTTTAAATTATCAAGTAGAAAAATTTATTCAAGAAGGGAATAAAGATGTGCGCCTGCTGATTACCGATTTATCGGTACATGCGGATAACGAAAAAAGAATTACAGAATTTGTGGAATCTGGCGGACATGCCGAGCTGATTGATCACCACCAATCAGCCCAGCATCTTAATGAACATTCATGGGCAGCTGTTACGGTTGTGCAGGAAGACGGAAAACAAACCTCTGCCACTTCGCTTTTATATGAAAAATTCCTGAAGGATAACCTGCTTGAGCGTTCACAAATCCTTGATGAATTTGTGGAGCAGGTCAGGCAGTATGATACATGGGAATGGGAAATGAATGAAAATATTGCCGCCAAGCAGCTTAATGATCTGCTATTCATGATCACGATTGAAGAATTTGAAGAAAAAATTCTAAAAAAGCTTACCAGTGAGAGTGAATTTGTCTTTGATGAAATGGAATGCAAGCTATTGGACGTTGAAGAAAGAAGGGTGCAGCGCTATATTAACAGGAAAAAGCGGGAGGTATACCAGGCAAGCATAGGCGGGAAGTATGCTGGTATCGTTCATGCAGAATCCTATCATTCAGAGCTGGGAAACGAGTTATCAAAGGAATTTCCCCATTTGGATTATATCGCGATCATAATGGTGGGATCTAAAAGGATCAGCCTGCGCACCATTCATGATGAAGTGGATGTATCCGAAGTTGCGGCCAAGTATGATGGAGGCGGACATAGAAAAGCTTCCGGCTGTAATCTGACAGAAGAGGCTTACAAGAAGTATGTAGAAGGAACCTTCTTTTCTGAGCCTCTCAAACGCGATGCTTTTAAAAACCAGTATAATCTAAAAGAATCTGAAAGAGGCAGCTTATATATGGGCAAAAATGATGAGCGCCTGTTTGTATTTTTCACCGAGGGCAAGGGCTGGTCTCTCGAGATCAACCACCAGCACAACAAACAACTCTTTTCGGGGTTTTCCGAGATCGAAAAACATATCAAAAGAAAATATTATGCTTCGCTAACACGGGATGATAAGTACCTGGATTATCTTATGAAAAATTATCAAATGAATACAGGCAAAAATCTCTGATATCATACATAAAAGGCAAGAATCCCTGCATGTTAAGGGTTTCTTGCCTTTTTAGATTTCTTAATTCTGCCCCTCTTAGGTCCCCTGGATGGGACCTAAGAGACGTTGCCGCAGGACGCGCGCCTTTAGTCTTTGATCCTCCAACAAGGCGCTTCCGCTTTTTTGTTAGTCCAGCTTCAGCGCCTAGCCCGCTGTGCAAAAGATGGTTTGTTCACATAAGGCAAAGACCCGCCTTATGTGGACAAACCCCTATTTGCTTAGGCCCCCAGGATGGGGGTCACAAAGACGTTGCCGCAGGACGCGGCGCCTTTAGTCTTTGATCCTCCAACAAGGCGCTTCCGCTTTTTTGTTAGTCCAGCTTCAGCGCCTAGCCCGCTGTGCAAAAGATGGTTTGTTCACATAAGGCAAAGACCCGCCTTATGTGGACAAACCCCTATTTGCTTCGCGAGCTGGACAAGGCGCTTCCGCTTTTTTGTTTACCCGCGGTATACAGGTGTTGTTTCCTTGCTTGCTTTGGCAGCAGCAGGGGAGTTTTTGTGGAATAGGGCGTTGATTTCTCCTCCAATTACCAGTGCAAGGCCGGTAAAATACAGCCAAAGCATCAGTACAATCACTCCTCCGAGGCTTCCGTAAGTAGAAGCATAGTTTCCAAAGTTAGAAACATAAAAAGAGAAGCCGAGAGAAATAATCAGCCATACAAGTGTTGCTGTAATGGCACCAGGGATTACCTGTTTGAACGGGTAGTGCTTATTGGGTGCAAAACGGTATAAAAATGCAAGAACTCCTGCAATGATTGCTACAGAAATGACCCAGCGCAGCACTAAAATCAGAATGGCCAACCCATCAGGAATAGGCACAACTTGCTTAATAAGATCCAGAATGACATTTCCGAATACGGGAAGCACTAACGCTACGATAAAGGCAATAATCAGCCCGAATGTCAGCAATATGGAGATAAGCCTCGCTTTAATGAAGTTTCTTGTTTCTGTGACATCAAAAGCGATATTCATGGAATGCATAAATGCATTCATTCCATTGGAAGCAGACCAGATTGTTCCGAGGATACCAAAAGTCAGCAATCCTCCATTGCGCTCGCTGATGATTTTTAAAATATTATCCTGAAGCACATTGGTCGTTGCAGAGGGGATGAAGTCATTTATGAAGTCGAGTGCCTTTTGAGGCTGTATGGATAAGTACGGCAGAATGGAAAGCAAAAGAATCAGCATCGGAAAAAGTGCAAGCATATAGTAATAAGCCTGTTCAGCTGCCAATCCTGTAGCTCTGTCTTCTTTTACCTCCTTGGAAAGGCTTTTGCCAAAGGATATAAGTTTTTTCATTTTTCGTATCATCTCCCGGTTTTTCAGCTTAGTTTACATTCCTTTTCCCTAAGTTATTGCTGTGTAACCCTCTAGTTTGCTTTTCGAAACAACAGGAATTGATGAAAAAAGCAGATTTGGCTCTAAACAGAGAAAGGGCCTGACCCCGATGGATCAGACCCTTCGCCATTAGCGCAATATGCAATGAGCTTTAGCAGAGACTAGTTTTTAATAGTAAAAGAACTATATGATACGTCTGCCTGTTTTTCGTTCCAATTGACTTCAGAAACGCTTGAAAAACGAGGGCCGGCTTGGACTTTAGCCAGGAAAGCTTCTAGGCTGTTTTCTTTTCCTTCTGCCACAATTTCAACAGATCCATCTTCAGTATTTCTTACCCAGCCTTTTATGCCAAGTTCAAGTGCAGCTGCATGGGTAAAATAGCGAAAACCTACACCCTGGACGTGTCCTCCAACTATGATATGATACTGTTTCATATTTGTCAGCTCCCAAAGAACAGAGTTAAATGATGGTTTTCAGCAAATCCTGTTTGATGCTGTTCCATAAATCAGCATCTGCAGTAAACCTGCTTGTTAAACCTTCGATGAACAGCTGGAAGCCTGCTTCATGTGCCGGATCTTCTTTTGGGGGCACATTGGCACGCAGATTGTTTACAAATTCCTGGACTTCAGGAGCGCGCGGGCCCCATTTTGCTGTTTCGTTTCCATCTTGATCAATTAAGATGATAATAGGAATAGACCGTGCTGTCCCGTTTGTTAAATACTGATCCATCAGCTCCAGATTTTCATCCCTGATAAGGTATCGGTCATCAATGCCTGCCGCCTCTGCTATCCTCATGAAAATCGGCAGGTTTACCATGGCATCTCCGCACCAATCTGCAGTGAGGCTGATGGCACGCAGTTTTTTCTCCTTCAAAGGTGCAAGATTTTGCTTATCTTCATCTGAAAGCTGAAAGCCCATATAGACTCTTTCTAAGCTTTCTTTGTGCTTTTCCATGCTTTCTACATATGTGTCCCGGTTCATAGCTTTTTCAAACCAAGTGTTTAAGTTGCTCATATTATCACTCCTCCTGAATTTTTCAAAACCTTTTTCATATCATAAGCTTTTTAACACAGCAAATGGAAGAGATATGTTTGAAGAATAGGCTGCAGTATAATCAGGAGGAATGAATATGTTTCGAAACTGTTCTAACTTTCATCCTGCATATAATCCGGCAGCTCACTAAGAAACAAACCTTCGCTTAAGAGCTTTACATCCTGATAGATTTGTTCTTTAATGACGGTATTTTCACATTTATAATAATCATCTGTTAATCGTTTAATTTCGCGGCAAAGCAGTTCAATACGGATCATGGCAAGCCCTCCTTTGCAGATCTGTGTAATTTAATGAAAGAGCAAAGGACGGTTAATTATCCGGCGGAAATTATATTTGCAATTACAAAAACTCTGCCAGATTCGCTTTGCACCCCTAAACAATTTATACTATATAAATAAAAGAATGCAAATGATTGTTAACAGGAAAATGGCCATTAAACCAACCCGGTTTTTATTCATATCAATAGGCATGAAGTACAGGTGTGATATGTATATAGTGCTTATCAATCTTATTTTTGAAGATTGTAAAGTTATGATTACATAGTATATCACTATGGCTGATTTGGCGGAAAGGATAAAAAACAGTCATTGCATCCCAAAGTAGTCTGTCTGTATTCAGGGTTTTTAATTATTAATGGATACGGTCTTTTGTTTGTCCATTAATTGAGTGAATATCATCTTAAAAATTGGCTGTTTTCGTAAACTTTGATGCTATGGAACAGGGGGTTGATTTCCGCTACAGGATGCTCTGCTTTCCGCGGGGCGTGCGCTGAGCCTCCCAGGCTTCGTCTGCGGGGTCTCATCTGTCACGCTAATCCCGCTGGAGTCTTCGCACATGCAGCTCCAATCAACCTGCTTTAACAATAGATTTGCCTCGAAAACTTATTAAGTAACAACAATCTTTAAGAAAAGAGCCTAAAAATTTTCAATGTCTTTTATTATGCTTTTTAAGACATCGATAGATTCAACGATATCTTCATCATATTCCAAACTATGATTTACATTAGCGATTAATCTAGGAGTGATATTTGGATTTTCTGCCCCCTTTAAAAATCTTTCCTCACTGTAGTAAGGATCTTTATCACCTATGATAAACAGACCTTTATTTACACTTCCTGCCATCGAACCTAAAACATCTTCCCTTTGTATCAAAGGTGTCAGCCAGATAGCTTTAGCCTTCTTAAATTCTTCTCTTTCTAACACAGAACTCATTGCAATGGTTCCAATTGATTTGCCGATAAGATAAACATTTTCATAAGTTTTCTCCGCCCGGACAGAATCCAAAACAGTATGTACATCCATTTTTATTGCTTCGCTTAATTCATCCATACTAAAGTCAGCATAAAACTCATTGTTGTATTGATACTTAACTTGTAAAACATCAAAAGATTTATTGATGAATACACCTGTTGAGTAATGGAGGATAGGAGCCTGAACCGTATATCCTGCTCCTGGCAGCAAAATCGCCAGTTTCTCAGAATCTTCACTTTTACTTAGCATAGTAAAAGGAATGTTCATCCCTTTGTATCCTTGAATTGTATTTGTTTTTACATGTAACATACTATTTCCTCCCTCTATTCTTTATTAAATATTACCATAAATTACAAGAAAAACGGGAAGGTGTATTTTTCATTGGCTTTGTCAAAATACATAAAAAGGAACAATTTTTATAAAAGGCTGTTTTCGTAAACTTTGTTGCTACCTAAACAAGGGGTTGATTTCCGCTTCAGGATGCTCGCTTTCCGCTAATCCCACAGGAGTCTCGCACCTTAACCTGGTTTAACAACATGATCGCTTCACAGAACGAGCCTTATAAAAAGAGTCTATTGATAGCAACTATAGATATGTTTGAATGGATGAGTTGAACTAATTGAAAAACGGAGTGCGGTTAAGCGGGCAGGAAGGAAAGCAGACGGTACCTCCTGCATGGGAATCAGGACCCTATAAAAAAACAAAGGGACTATGGCATGGTCTGCAGATAGTCCCTTTGAAAATACTAATCTTTTATTTTGCTTTTTGTAATTTGTGAATGACAGAAAGAGACCGTCCAGTTCCAATCGCAACAGATTCAAGAGGGTTGGCTGCCAGGTGAACCGGAACTACTATTTCGGTGCTGAGCCATTCCTGGATGCTGTTTAATAGGGCACCTCCGCCGGTAAGTACAACTCCCTGGTCAACGATGTCTCCGCTTAGTTCAGGCGGGCAATCTTCAAGAGTGGCCCGTATAGCTTCTAAGATATGAAGCAGGGATTCTTTAATGGCTTCCTGAATTTCTTCAGAGTGAAGGGTAACGGTCTGAGGAAGGCCTGTCACAAGATCACGGCCTCTTACTTCCATTGAAACTCCTTCGTGTTTGACAAGCGCATGGCCGATTTCTATTTTAATTCTTTCAGCTGTTCTTTCGCCAATCAGCAGGTTGTATTTCTTTCTGACATATTGAACAATGTCTTCATCCAGCTGGTCTCCGCCGATTCTGATAGAATGGCAGGAAACTACACCGCCAAACGAGATGATGGCAACTTCGGTTGTTCCTCCGCCGATATCGACAACAACATTCGCTATTGGCTCTTCTACAGGAAGATCTGCACCGATTGCCGCTGCTACAGGTTCTTCAATTAAATGAACCTGCTTTGCCCCGCAGCTTCTCACAGCATCCTGAATTGCTTTTCTCTCTACAGATGTGGAGCCTGATGGAGTGCATACCACTACATTCGGTTTTCTTAATGTCAAACCGAGCTTCTTGCCCGCTTTTTTCATAATTTGTTTAAGCATTTGCGTTGTAATATCGAAATCAGCAATCACTCCATCCTTTAGTGGACGGATCGCAACGATATTTCCGGGAGTTTTGCCGATCATATTTTTCGCGTCTGTACCGACAGCCAATACGGTTTTTGTATCTAAATCTATCGCAACAACAGAAGGTTCATTTAACACAATCCCTTTATTTTTGCTGTAAACCAATGTATTGGCGGTACCTAAATCAATTCCAATTTCAGTGTTTGATAACATCTAGTCACCCCTTAGTAAGAGTTTGACCCCCATATAAGCATTCTACATAAAAGTGTCGATTTATGGGGGTATGACTAAACGGTAATTTTTACCTCAATATTAAGAAAGAGGTAAAAAGGGGGCGGCAGAACCTAGTTTAGCCTGCACTGGAGGAAATTAACTATAAAGCTGATGCATATGCATCAGCTTTTAGGGAATATCTGCTAGGCTTATTGGACGGCTTTTTCCTTTTCGAATCGTTTAAACATCACAAAATAAACAAGGGCGCTGATGATGGCAAGCAGACACAGAATCAGGTATGTCCAGTTATAGCCAAACCAGTCTGTCATTGGGATGGAGAGGGGGGCGAGCATCCTGCCAATGGTGAAGCGAAGACTGGCTGCTGCGAAATATTGTCCGCGCATGCTTTCCGGAGCCAATTCTGAAATGAAGCTCTGCTGTATACCTGCTGTCATTAACTCGCCGAACGTAAAGATCATCATGGCAAATATGAGCCCCCAAATCCAGTCGGTCCTTCCGAACATCAGTATGGATGCTGCATATACAATCGATGAGGTCATAAAGACATTTCTTTCCCTATATGCTGACATCCATTTTGTTATGACAATGGTTAAAAGAGCAACCAAAAAGCCGTTTTCTGCAATCAACAGTCCAAATGCCTGCTCTCCTTTAATGGTAAAGGTATAATTGCCAAGTGAGAATAAAGGCTGTGTGGCGACAGTTTCTTTAACATAAACAGGGAACAAAAGATCGAGCTGCATGAACGTCTGGCCAACAAGTATGCCCGCAATAATAAATAGCAGGAATGTTTTATCCCGGACAATCACGTTATAGTCCTTAAATTGATTGCCAATTATCCATATCCAGCTTGTTTTACCTTCAGCAGAGCTATTTTCCCTTTTGAATGGGGGAGCGGTTTCTTCAATCCATCTTTTTAAAACAAGCCCTAGGGCAATATTTAGTATTCCTGCACAAAAAAGCAGCTCAAAGCGATGGTCAGCATAAAAAATGCCTCCTAAAATAGGGCCTATGACCACGGCAATATTAATGGATGTATAAAAGATAGCAAACACGCTGCTGCGGTCTTTTTCGTGTACAACGTCTGCCACCATCGCTTGGCTTGCCGGCCAGTAAAAAGAGCCGAAAATGCTGACAACCGTGAAGCTGATAAAGCCCAGCACAGGAGATTCGAGCCATGGTGAGCTGGCAAATGCAAAAACCAGAAATGCGGCTCCTTGTCCCACAGCGGAATAGACCATCATTTTCTTTCTGCCGAATTTATCCGCGTAATATCCTCCAAGCAAATTCGCCGCTACAGAAAAGAATTGTGAAAAAATCAGCAGAAGGCCTGCAGCTGTTTTTCCGAAAGAATCTGTAAAATAAATCGCCAGGAAGGGAAAGAACATCCAAAACGTAACATTTACCAGAAATTCTCCGCTTAAGCGGATTTTTAAATTTTTATCCCAATCTTTTAATCTCATAGCCATATATTTTTCTCGCTTTCTAGTAATAACCCATTTCATGATAACGTCTGGCAGAGTGGAAATACAAGATAATTCTCAAATTACTTCCAATTCAATATGTTTGACTCAAGATGGAAAAAGCATAATTTGACACTGCTCAAGAATATTTTAAATATTATGATATGATAAAGAGGTAATTTTTTACATATTTTACTGCATAGAAGGAGATGGCTATATGTCAGAAATCAAAAAAACTAATTCAAAGGCTATCGCGTCTTTGGTACTTGGAATTCTTTCGCTCATCATCCCATTTTTAGGGATACTGCTGGGCATTATTGGGCTTATCATTTCATTTCCGAGTTTAAAAGAAATAAAAAATACCGGAGAAGGCGGCCGGGGAATGGCAATCGCAGGACGTGTCTGCAGCATCATCGGAATCATACTGGGCATCCTGAGCATTGTCCTCATTATCATTGCGATCGCAGCATTCGGATCTGATACCTCCACTGACGTCTCCACTTTTTAATGGGGGTCAGACCCCATTTCCCGTTATTTCCCAAGTGGGATATGTTAGGATGAAAGTATGGTATTTTACTATTTATATGAAGAAGGTTGGTTGAAGTGGTTAAGGGATTTGTGAGCGGGGGTTTTGGGCCTTTGGTGCTGGCTGTTTTAGGCATTGCCGGTGCTGGCGGTTTTTTGTTTTATTATTCTGGTTTATATTTGCCATGGATGCTTGGGCCGCTGTTTTTCGTTATGGCTGCGAAGATGAAGTTCGGCAAATACATGCAGTGGAACAGCAAGCTGCGAAATGCAGGCCTGATTATGCTTGGCCTTCAGCTGGGAAGTTCATTTACCAGTGATGCTGTTGCCCAGATGGCGAAATATCTGCCTGTCATGTTCTTTACAACAGTTATCATTATTTTATTTACGGTTCTGACCGCTATTTTTTTAATGAAAAGAATGAAGCTTACATTAAATACTTCCTTATTAGGAAGTTTTCCTGGCGGGCTTTCCCAGATGGTAGTGTTGAGCGAGGAAATTGAGGATGCGGATGAAAGTATAGTCGCATTCATGCAAACGCTTAGGATTATACTTGTGATTTCTATTGTGCCCTGGCTGGTTGTGCATGTAATGTCTGCACAGCCTTCTACAGGCGCAGCTTCTGCAATTGTCCACAGAAGCACATTCGTTTTTCATTATAGCTGGATGCATGCAATCCTCATGGCTGCTGTTTTTTCATCTATCATTTTTTTCGGCAAAAAAATAAACTTTCCGCTTCCTTTTATGCTTGGACCGCTGCTGACAGCCGCCGCCTTCAATTTATCAGGCTTTGAAGCTCCGCAAATACCGGTGTTTTGGCTGAACCTTTCACAGCTGCTGATCGGTGCTCATCTCGGTTATACTCTAAAGATAAATAATCCAAGGCTATTCCGGAAAATGTTCGGGATGATTTTTGTCATTAATGTTTTACTGATTGGATTTTGCTATTTGGTCTCAAGCGGTCTGAAAAGTTATCTGTCACTGCCAGTCAGCGAGCTTTTTTTAAGCCTGGCACCGGGAGGAGTGGCAGAAATGTCTGTGACTGCTCTTTCTGTTCACTCTAATGTTTCAATTGTGACCAGCTTTCATCTATTCCGGATTTTATTTATTTTATTTCTGCTTTCTCCTGTAATGAAGTTTATTGCAGGCCGAAGGAAGAGAGAGCAACTCAAGTAGTCATGTTTTGCAGATATAGCGTGTTCACTTTGCAAAAGACGGAGAGCTGCAGAAAGAAAAATGGTTTTCAGATTTTTACGGCCTATTCGTTTTATAAGCCGGCGAGGACGCAGCTGGTCCTGTCTGGCATTGAATTTTCTTAATTTTCAGGGATTGGGGAGAGAGGACATGAAACAGGAATTTAAACATTGGAACAACCGTGAAGATATTTTAAGGCTTATTAAACGGCTTGTTGCCATTCCGAGCATTTCCGGTACGGAGGAAGAAAATGATATGTCCTCTGAAATATTGGCCATTTTAAAGGAAATACCTTATTTCAAGGAAAATCCATCCATGATTTTTGAAGAAAGCATTGAAAATGATTCCTTAAACAGAAAGACTGTCGCAGCTCTATTAAAAGGAAAGCAAAAGAGCGGACATCAGAAAACAATCATTCTCCTCAGCCACTATGATGTAGTAGGTATCGAGGATTATGGCTATTTAAAACCATATGCATTCGATCCGGACAGGTATACAGAAATGCTGAAATCAGAAGCATTGCCATTGGATGCTGATAAAGACCTAAGCTCTGGGGATTGGCTGTTTGCCAGGGGCATCATGGATATGAAGGCGGGGCTTGCCTTGCAGATTGCTCTGATTTCTGAATGGAGCCAAAGCAAGGACTTCGAAGGAAATCTCCTTCTTTTAGCTGCACCAGATGAGGAAAGAAATTCTGAAGGAATGTTTGCAGGGGTAAAGCTCCTAGCAGCTTTGAAGGAGAAATACGGGCTGCACTATGAACTTTGCTTTTGCTCGGAGCCGTCTTTTTCGAGCTTTCCTGGTGATGAATCCAAATATATTTATCTTGGATCTGCCGGCAAACTGCTTCCGCTCATTTTCTGTACTGGTAAAGAGACACATGTAGGAGAGCCCCTGGAAGGAATTAATGCATCATGGATGGCAAGCGCTTTTACCATGAATATGGAGCTTTCCCGGCATTTCAGAGAGGAAGTCAGCGGAGAAAAAAATCCTTTGCCGACAGCATTGAAGCTTGCTGATTTGAAGGATCATTATAACGTGCAGACACCGGCCCATGCTTATGTGCTTTACAATATCCTGACCCTTTCACAAAGTCC
Organism: Bacillus sp. MUM 13; assembly: GCF_001866725.1. Taxonomy (NCBI): domain Bacteria; kingdom Bacillati; phylum Bacillota; class Bacilli; order Caryophanales; family Bacillaceae; genus Bacillus; species Bacillus sp. MUM 13. The sequence goes on along the minus strand of NZ_MLYQ01000038.1, from coordinate 104,062 downwards.
CCAGGAAGTGATGGATAAATTGGTAGTAACAGCGAAAAAAAGCTCTGAAGATATATACGGAAAACTGCAAGCTGCTTTTCAAAGTGAAAATGTGGAGAAAAATGAAACAGAGCTTCATATGCTTAAACCTGCTGTGTATACATATTCCGCTTTATTTTCATTAGGATTGGAAAGGTACGGAGAATCTTTCAGGGAGGAAATGCAGCATTGCTTGAATCAGGCAACGAATCCGGACTTTGATTATAGGCAGCTGACGATTGAACTGGCCAAAACCATCAGCGGATATTTTACTGATCTTGCACCGTTTTACTTGATCCTGTTTGCACCCCCATATTATCCGCATGTTACTTTAAATGGACAAACAGCCAAGGAAGGCAGGCTGCTTGAGCTCGCGGAAAAAACAGTCATGCAAGCGGAAGAAGAATTCGGCGTAAGCTTGAAGATAAAGAATTATTTCACAGGGTTATCGGATGTCAGCTATTGCCGTTTGATGGATGCTGATAAAGTCATTCCTGTTTTGGAACAAGAAATGCCGCTCTACGGCAGACGGTATCATGTACCGCTTTCAAAAATAAAAAATCTGGATATTCCTTCAATTAATATCGGGCCATATGGTAAGGATGCACACAAACGGACTGAGCGCCTTGAAATACCTTTTTCAACTGAAGTTATACCAGCAATAATGAAGGAATTCTTAAAAGAGGTGCTTTCAGCTGATTTTTGACCTCCACCTGGTTTAAGTGGCAATACTCTTGAAACATCTATTAACAGTGAGTTATATGGAGTGCGTGTTTAACAATGCTCAGTTTTAATTTGGAAAGAGGTCAGCAAAATCAGCAAAACATCTACAGAAAGGACTGGTTATGAGTGGAATATATAATCCGGGAGATGCAGACGGAGGATATTAGCCAAGTACAGCATGTTGCTAAAACAAGCTGGAATAGCACATATCGAGGAATCATTCCTCTTGAGATTCAAGAAAGTTTCCTGAAAACAGCTTATAATGACAAGATGATGCAGAAACGATTAGAACATTCATTTTTTTGGGTTGCAGAAGTGAATGGGGAAATTGTTGGCTATGCAAACTTTTCTGCTATAAAAGAAGAAGGCAAAACGGAACTCGCAGCTATATACTTAAACCCGGAATATCAAGGCAAAGGTATTGGCACTGCTTTACTTAATGAAGGGATTAAACAATTAGATGGTGTTAAAGAGATTTATATCGATGTAGAAAAAGACAATAACATTGGAACAAGATTTTACAAGGCAAAAGGGTTCAAAATTGTTTCCGAATTTGATGATGACTTTGATGGACACATCCTAAAAACAGTGAGAATGGTTTTGAAAGTATAAGCTAATGTTAATCAATAGTGCTGATATTTTAGAAAAAAAGTGACCTTTTAATGGGGTCACTTTAATTATTAAAAGCTCTTTTTTATTGTTTTAATATACTCCATTAATATTGCAGTTCCTGCAATGTTCAAAATTATGCTTGTTCCGAGTGAAACTGCCCATAATAAGGTTGGCATAGATACTGTTAACGATAACATCAAGAAAGTAATGCCTATCAAGACAAAGATAAGACCCATAAACATTTTGTTCAATTTAACTCCCCCTTTTCTCAATTCTATTTTAACAATATTTACCTAATTGTGGTAATGATTACTTGGATAAACCTTTACAAATTACCACTAAAGGAGTCAGCCTTCAAAAGGGCTATTAGCTATTAAACATACCCAAAGTATAAAACCAAGCTGGAAAGTTACACCTTCATATACTAAATAATCTTTCTTATTATCTGAATCTACTGAAAAAAAGGTTTTGAAACTAAAAACGGTGGTATAAAATAAAAAACAGCCAACTTTGGAGTTGGCTGTATGATTTTGAATTATAATCGTCTGGCACCTATAAATTTGGCTCTCCAGTAGGATGTTTTAAGAGAATCAATGCTTACACCCTTTGATGTGGAGGCATGGATAAACTTGCTGCCGCCAATATAGATTCCTGTATGGGAAGCGCCTCTTTTGGATTTTATGGTTGAAAAGAAGACAATATCGCCTTTTTTTAGGCTGCTTCTGCTTACATATTGACCTGTAGAAAAAATTCCCGAGGCAGTTCTCGGCAATATCTTGCCGGTAGCTTTTCTATAGGTGTAGCCAACGAAGCCTGAGCAGTCAAAACCGCTTGGAGTCGTTCCTCCATACCGATAATGAACCCCTATGTATTTTTTTCCTTCCTGAACTACTTTTTCAGATGAAAAGGCTGCTTCTGCCCTGCTGGAAGGAGCAAGCAACTCTAAAAACAAACTTAGTATAATCACAGCGGCGAATAATACCTTCTTCATGTGGTTCCCCCGAATGCTTAGAAAGACTTGCTCTTTCCTTTGATAAATTTAATATAGCAAATATAGGTAATTAGTAGGGTTACAGGCCTATTAAGTTTTATTACAAAAATATGACAAAATATTCATAGATGTAATGGATTCGACATATTTATCTGAAAACTCAATCTGCTCATAGAGCTTATCTCTAATAACTTGTTACTTGCCAGAGGCATTGAGGATACATTTCGAAACACCACCCCACTCAATTCCTGAGATGAAGGAGAGATAAAGATGGACTTTGCTGGAATGGTCTCTGAAGAAAGAATCAAAAAAGCAATGGCAGAAGGTGAATTCGATCACTTGCCTGGTAAAGGGAAGCCTCTCGTACTTGAAGATCTTTCAGCAATTCCGCCAGAGCTTAGAATGGCATACAGTATGATGAAAAATGCGAAAATGATGGAATCTGAGGAGAAATATCGAAAAGAGATGCTGACAATTGAGGAATTAATCGCCTGCTGCCAGGTTCCGGAGGAAAGGGGAAAATTGCAGGAAAAGCTCAATCAAAAACTGCTTCATTTTAATAAAGTGATGGAGAAAAGAAAGATTACAAACAGTTCCTTTTTCAAAAAATATGAAAATAAGATTGCCAGCCGTTTGAGAGATTGAGAGCCCATGATAGGGCTGTTTTTTTTGCTCTCTTTGTCTATTTTCATGGAATATGTTTCCCGGGACATAATTGTTGGACAAAATTCATGTTAATTCTCGTAAAAATGATAAAATCACTCATGATTTCTCTGTCATTACCGATATAACAATAAGAGTTGAGAAGATTAATAATGAATGGGTGAGTAATATGGATAAATCGTCAATTATAGGGCTTTTGCTGGGGATCATTGCAATTGGTGTCGGCATGGTGCTGAAGGGTGTAAGTTTATCAGCGCTGATCAATCCGGCAGCTTTTTTAATCATCATTGCTGGGACAATTGCAGCTGTTGCCACCGCATTTCCTTTATCTGAATTAAAAAGGCTTCCAAAGCTTTTCAAAATTCTTTTTACTGAGCAAAAACTGACTAAACCTGAAGAATTAATCCGCACTTTTTCAGAATGGGCAGTCGTGGCAAGAAAAGAAGGATTGCTTGCGCTTGAAGGAATTGCTGAGCAGGTAGAGAACCAGTTTTTGAAAAATGGTCTAAACCTTGCTGTTGAAGGACAAAGTGCAGATTACATCCGGGATATTTTATCAGAAGAAATTGATGCTATGGAAGAAAGACATCTTGCAGGTGCAGCTATTTTCAGCCAGGCGGGCACATATGCACCAACTTTGGGCGTACTTGGCGCTGTACTCGGGCTGATTGCGGCTTTAAGCCATATGGATAATACAGATGAACTCGGTCATGCCATTTCAGCAGCATTCGTTGCTACCATGCTCGGTATTTATACAGGCTACGTATTATGGCATCCATTTGCCAATAAGCTTAAAAGGAAGTCGAAGCAGGAGGTTCAGCTGAAGGAAATGATGATTGAAGGAATTCTTTCTATCATTGAAGGAGAAGCACCAAGGACCATTGAACAGAAGCTTACCTCGTACCTGCCTGCCGAAGACCGGAGAAAATGGCTGGAAGGCGAAGTGAAGCAGGATGCCTAAGAAACGGAAAAAGAAGAAGCATCATGATGAACATATGGATGAGTCATGGCTTGTCCCTTATGCAGATATCTTAACACTGCTGCTTGCTTTATTTATCGTTTTATTTGCTTCGAGTTCAGTAGATGCAACCAAGTTTCATCAGCTGTCAAATGTCTTCAATGAAATTTTCACCAGCGGATCTGGTGTCATGGATTACTCCAGTCCTGTAGCGGAAGAAGTTGCATCAGTCTCTGAGAAAAACTCTTCATCTACTAATATGAAAGCCGCTGAAAACGGCGGCCTTGGCAAACAGGATCAAAAAGAGCTTTCACAAATCCAGCAAAAGCTAAATGAATATATTCAAAAAAATAAACTGAGCAGCAAATTGCGGACCTCATTAACGGATGAAGGCCTGCTTGTCACCATCCGCGATAATGTATTATTTGATTCAGGAAGTGCTGAGGTACGGAAGCATGACGGGAAAATATCCCGAGAAATATCTGATCTGCTTGTGATGAATCCTCCTAGGAATATCGTCATCAGCGGCCATACGGACAATGTACCGATCCAAACGTATCAATTCAATTCCAACTGGGATCTGAGTGTCATGAGAGCCGTGAATTTTATGAAGCTCCTTTTAAATAATAAAAAGCTCGATCCTGCGATGTTCAGTGCCAAGGGATACGGGGAATTTAAGCCGGTTGCTTCCAATGAAACGAAGGAAGGGCGTGCCAAAAACCGCCGTGTAGAAATTCTGATTATGCCGCGGACTAATGCTGCAGGCAATAAGTAATTCTTAGTGTGATGGTTATAAGGAAAAAAATAAACTCGGGACTGCCAATCCATTTTGTAAAGCAAAAAGAGTTTGCAGAAGCAGAGAGGACTCATCATGGAAAGGGAATATATTAATGTAATGGAAGAAATCGTTGTGGCTCTGGTGCAATTTTTGATGACAGGAACAGAGTACCAGACCTTTTGCAAATGTTCGAAATGCAAAACAGACATCATTGCTTTAAGTTTAAATAACCTTCCCAATCACTATGTTACAACAGAAGAAGGAAGAAAAAGGGTAATGGAGCAGTTGAATTCTTTGGATAACCGGAAATGGATTAATAAGCGGATTATCAAAGCTATTCATGTGGTTGGAAAGTATCCGCAGCATGCTGAGGAAAAAAAGCTAAACGTGACGTAGCATTTTACTATATGGAAAAAAAGAAGCCCTTGAAGCATCAGGGGCTTTTCTAATTTGGTTTAACCTTGCCTGCTTATTTCCGGTACGGGTACCCGAACTTGGTATCTCGGTATCCTTCACCTTCCATTTCAAACACTTACTGAGAATAAATTAACTCAGAGATATAGCAAAGCTCTTGTGCTGTCCAGCCAGTATGTATATTTTTGCATTGAATTTAGTGTAACGGAGACACAATTAAGTTTACTAATACTAAATAAAAAGGATGATTACTATGAGGAATATTTGGGAGGAATTAGAAGGCAATTTTTATAGACTTAAAAAGCTAGAAGAAAATGATTTAGGATAGAGCTGAAAAATTTTTTATTCAGCTAATGTTTTACACGTCTTAATATTTGCTTCGGCTTTAGCTGGAACATCATAGCACATAACAAAGTTTTATTAACTTAGTATGTGGATATAGATACCATATCTTTCATTTTAAGGAATCAATAAGACTTTCCGGGCAGGGAGGCAAGGCAATGGATCTGAGGAAAAATGTTTTAATTATCGGCGGCGGTGTTGGCGGTCTGACGCTTGCCATCAAGCTTGCCTCGTGCAACATTGATGTGGCCATAACAGAACGTCTTGAGAGGGCAGATCATTTATATAAAGGAGAATTGCTGCAGCCTAAGACTCTGCAGATCCTAGATGGAATCGGTGTGCTGCAGGAAGTTCTTGATTCCGGCCAGAAGCTTCCTGTCATAGAGCTTAAAGAACTTAAAAAGGATCGTGATGGAAGCTATGAGAAGGTCAGTGAATCAATGATGGATTATCGGGTGATCCCTGAGCCATATAACTATTCTGTGATGATTCATCACGAAAAACTTAAGGAAATATTAAAAAAGAAAGCGTTCTCCTCTCCTCGTTTTGAATACTTTTCACCTGCATCCTGTAAAGGCTATATAGACGAAAAAGCGAGGGTGATTTTGCAGGAAGATAAAAAAGAGCTGCTGATCGATGCAGACTTTTATATAGGTGCAGAAGGCAGAAAGTCGGTAACACGGGATGAAATGGATATGAAAATTGAGCAGAATGGCTATAACCATCATTTTCTCACTGTAACATTTCCGAGGCCGGAAACGATGGTGAACGGGAAAATCATATCTACACGCAAAGAATTCCTGGGGCTGTTTCCTTTGCCGGATAACGAGGTTAGAACCGTTTTCCTGATTCCTGCAGGTTCATTCAAGGCTTTGAAGGAGAAGGGAATTGAAGCTCTTCATGAGGCATATATCGGCCTTTGCCCTGAACTTGATGGATATGTGCAGCATCTAAAGGACTGGAAGAAAGTTCAGTTAATGATTCCAGTATCCTATCATGTTCCAGCGTATATAAAAAACAACTTTGCGCTGATAGGCGATGCGGCACATACTGTGCATCCGATGGCAGGTGAAGGAATGAACATGGCCATGCAGGATGCTGACACACTTGGTGAACTATTATGCGATATGTATGCCGCCAATGATTTAGATAATGAAAACCTCGAGTGGTATCCTTTTGTCCGCCAAAAGAGAGTAAAGAAAATTCTTGAGCTTAGCAATCTATCGGCTCTTGCCTATTCCTTCCCCCTTAGAACAGTCTTTTGGTTAAGAAGAAAGACCCTTAAGAGGATGGAAAAGGATGGCTTTCTTCATTATAAACAAATGCTGAATATATCAGGTCTTGGTATCTGGAATGAAAATCTTTATGACAGAATCATTCAGCTCGGGGGAGCGCCGCTGCGGAAAAAGGAAATGGATGACATCCGGAAAAATTCCTCCTTTTTCAATGCCCATGATGATTATCCCTGGAAAGAAAGGATTCGGGAGGGAGGTTCGCTATGATTAAAGAATACATGAGGCTGCTCAAAGCAAGGAATTGGATGAAAAAAAATGAACCCTTTCTGTATAGCTGGCATGTGTATGTCGGATATGAACTGGATCTTTTCCACAAGTTCCGTTTTCCTGTGTCAGTGAACAAAATTGCCATGGAAAACTCCTATCAAAAAGAGCTTCTTCAGCAGTGGGTGGAAGTTGGGATAGCTGTGAAAAATCTGAAGGAAGGCAGGGATGGAGCGATTAAAACCGCCAAAAGGTTCATGATTCCGGACAGAAAAGACAACCCGCGCTCGACTGGAATTATTTTGAAAGAAATGATGGAGCTGCATATCCCGATCCTGCTGACTTACCCGAATCTCATCAAAAGCAACGAAAAAAATATCTTTGACCATAAAACACATGGACAAACTGTTGCGCAAACTTCTTCCCTGCTTGAGCAGCTTGCCTTTCCAAAATTCCTCAAATTAATCAAGAAGAACCATTATCACTCTGTCCTTGATATCGGCTGCGGCCACGCAGGCTATTTATCAAGACTGGCAAAAAATTTTTCCGATATTAAGTTGACCGGCATTGAATTGAACCAGGAGGTTGCGGCTTCAGCACAAAAGAGATGTGAAAACCTGGCCAATATACAGATTGAACAGGCTGATTTTAAGGAATTTGAACCAGCTGGCCATGTGGATTTCATCATGATGAATAATCTGCTTCATTATATTGATCCAGCTGAACGTGCAGGTGTACTGAAGAAGGTGTCAAGGTGGGTAACAGAAAAGGGACAAATTGCCATCATGACCCCAATTGGAAAGGATGAAAAAGGAGCCCAATTCTCCAGTGCGTTCAACAGCTTTTTTTCTGCTTTTGAAAATTTGTATCCTGTTCCATCTATGAGAGATATGAAGAAAATGGCCGAGTGTGCAGGGTTGAGAATAGAGACCTTCAAACCTATCATTAGAGAAGGGGGATGGTATCTGGTTACGCTGGAGAATAGGAAAGGTGAAAAGTAATATTTTTTCGGAATATTTAAACATTTATTTCAAAAGTACTGAAGGGTTTATGAAATGTCATAACGGGAAATAATACAGTGAGTTCATTAATTCAATTAATTCAATTAGATGAGGAGATGGATGAATATGAGTAAAAAGATTGCTTGCGTTGTGACAGATATGGTTGAGGATTCCGAATATACGGAACCAGCCAAAGCCTTTAAGGAAGCTGGACATACTGTTGTCACCATCGAAATGGAAAAGGGAAAAACAGTGACAGGCAAGAACGGGGAAGCAAAAATTACGATTGATGAAAGCATCGATTCAGTTAATCCTTCAGATTTCGATGCACTTTTTATCCCAGGCGGAAGTTCTCCTGATGCGCTGCGCGGGGATGATAGATTCGTAACATTCGCCAAATCCTTCATGGATGATAAAAAACCTGTATTCGCCATCTGCCATGGACCGCAATTGCTGATTACAGCTAAAACTCTTGACGGCAGAACCGCTACAGGGTATAAATCCATCAAGGTGGATATGGAAAATGCCGGCGTAAACTTCAAAGACGAAGAAGTGGTAGTCTGCGGCAACCAGCTTGTTACAAGCCGTACGCCTGACGATATCCCTGCTTTTGTCCGTGAATCCCTGAATTTACTTAAATAAGTCATATGTAAAATCCCGGCAGCCTGCCGGGATTTTTTGTCGTGTAACCAACCGGCAGTGCCAGTGGGCAGGAGGAATTATCAGGTTAAATTGCCTAATTAATTCATATCCAGGTTTTTTTGATATAGAATATAAATAGCTCTAAAGAAAAAGGAAGTGTCATGATTGATTGTATTAAAATCTGAACGGGAAATCCAGGCTATGCATGAGTCAGGCAAGTTATTGGCATCCTGCCATAAAGCATTGTCCAAACTAATTGTACCGGGAGCAACCACTTGGGAAATTGAAGAGTTTGTTGAGGATTATTTAAAAAAACATGGTGCCAAGCCAGAACAAAAAGGCTATAAAGGCTATGAATATGCAACATGCGCCAGCATAAACGAAGAAATATGCCACGGCTTCCCAAGGAAATCGGCTCTAAAAAGCGGGGATATTGTCACTATTGATATGGTTGTAAATTATAACGGGGCTTTATCAGATTCAGCCTGGACTTACAGTGTGGGTAAAGTCACCAAAGAAACCGAACGGCTTTTGCATGTGACCAAGGAAGCACTTTATAAAGGGATAGAACAGTCTGTAGCCGGCAACAGAATCGGAGATATCGGCCATGCCATCCAAACCTATGCAGAAGGAGAGGGCTTTTCTGTGGTCCGTGATTTTATTGGCCACGGAATCGGTGCTTCCATACATGAAAGCCCAGAGGTGCCGCACTACGGACTTCCGAATAAAGGAGCCAGGCTGAAAGAAGGAATGGTGTTCACCATTGAGCCCATGATAAATGCTGGTACCTATAAAGCGGTCAGACATGCTAATGGATGGACTGCTTCCACTGCAGATAATAAAAATTCTGCCCAATACGAGCATACAATTGCCATTACAAAAAATGGCCCCCTGATCTTAACTGATCAGGACTAAAAAAGAGAAGGCTGCCTGTTCAGCCTTGACCAGTATAAACAAAGCCGGCATTCATTGAATGCCGGCTTTGTTATCTTAAATGTATAAAGTGTGCCGGCTTACTTTACTGGCCTTTCGAGGGAAAAGAGTTCTTCTTCCAAGCTATTCATCCGGTCTTCAATAATGCGCTTTGCATCCTTTATTCCTTCGTTATAAATAAAAGGAGCTATCTCGCGGAGTATGAACTGGAGATGGTTTTCAGCAGCGAATTCCCCGATTTCCTCTCCTTGTTCCTGATAAACGTATTCCTGGATGCTGCGGATCATGGCTTTCTTTTTTTCTAAAGGAAATTGAATAAACATATGATTCCCTCCACTTTCATTAATCAGGCTTTGTTTATCGTCCAATTATGATTGTTTAACTATGCTGATTGGAGTGAAATAGCTTTGCAGGCGAGCGGCATGGCTTGCTTGAGCGGAAATCAGCATGGATGTTTATAATCATATAGTTTTATAAAGACGTGTTTAAATAACTGTCAAGAAACCATTCAGTAAAAAGAGATCCGCTTATCGGGAACACAGGTATGGTGCCGCCTGAAAACTCTTCTGCCGCATGAAGCATCTGCGGCCACGCCAGAATGGCTTCTATTGAGCGTAATTCTTTAAGCAGGCGCAGATCTTCTTCAACCCGTATCAAGACTGCTTTTGGAAATTCCTCATTTTTATATCCTTCAACGATGATGACGTGAGGATGGAAAAAGCTGAGGACTTCAATTAATTTGTTCAATGTATTGTCTTTGTTGATATTTGCAAGAAGCTCAATAGTTCCTTCACCTTCAACCAGTGAAGCGACGGCACCCGAATGAAAATGCTTATGAGAGTCTTTCTGCGAAGGGTAATCGGGTTTTCCGCCATGTCCATGATGCTTTAAAACAGCGGCTTCGAACTGATTGGCACGCAGTTCTTTAATCAATGCTGAAATGATAGTGGTTTTGCCGGAGTTCTGGAATCCGGCGAATTGGAAAATCATTGGTTTTACCAAGGCCAGCTGCTTCCTTCCTGATCCTCAAGCAGTAGAATCTCCACTTCATCTCCTTTAGTGAAACCACGGGTTCCGCCCGGCAAAACGGCCAGAGAATTAGCTCCTGCAAGACTCATGACTATACTGGACTTGTCCTTTCCGCTTGGAGCGGCAATGAGCCTTCCATTTTCAAAGTAATAGCGGGTACGTACAAGACGTGTAAAAGGATTGGCTTTTGTAAAGTCGCTTCCAAGCAGGGCCCGCTCTTTTCGCAAATGCGGTTTTTCGCAAAACAGCATGGTACGGATAATCGGCCTTGCAAATAACTCAAAACCCACATAGCAGGCGGAAGGGTTTCCGGACAAGCCAAACAGGATTTTATTTTCAAAAGAAGCTACTGTTGTAACGCTTCCCGGACGCATTCCTACTTTATTGAATAGCACCTGTGCACCAAGCATCTGATATATATCAGGCAGCAGGTCATAATCGCCAACTGAGACTCCGCCGGTAGTAATAAGGAGATCCACTTTGCTAAGGGCCTCTTTGATTGCCTGGTAGCTTACATCCAGCTCATCAGCTAGTTTACCGAAGTATATAAATTCACCGCCGGCCCTTGTTATTTGCGAGGAAATCATATGTGAATTGCTGTTCCTGATTTTCCCTGGCTCAAGAGCCTCGTTTACATCCAGCAATTCGGATCCTGTCGCAAATAGCCCGATGACCGGTTTTTTTGCGACAGGAACAGAGTCATAGCCAAAGGTAGCAAGAACAGCTTTGATGCCTGGATTAATTTTTGTTCCTTTTTTGACGAGCATATCCCCGACTTTTGCATCTTCCCCTTTAAAAGAAACATTTTCGCCCTTTTTAATGGAACGCTTAAATGTAATGAACTTTTTGCCGTCTAATTCGGATTCTGAGGTAAGCTCCAGCATGATCACTGCATCGCATTGTTCAGGCATTTGTGTTCCGGTCATAATACGTACGGCCTGGTTTGCGCTTACAGGCATGCTTGGAACCATGCCTGCCCCCAGCTCTTCAATCACTTCAAATGTAAGAGGGTGATTCAGAGAGCCGGAAGAGGTGTCTTCCGAACGCAAAGCAAACCCGTCATAAGGAGAACGGTCAAAATGCGGAACATCATGGGTCGCTGTAATATCCTCTGCTAAAAACCTTCCTTCTGATTCGGCCAGTGAAACATATTCCTTTTCACCCGCTATTTTTCTTTCCATGACTAACTTGACTGCCTCGGCTATACTGATTGGTTTCCTTCGTTCTGCCAAACTTTTTCAGCTCCTGTTTTTGTGAATGATATGTCCTGATTATGCAGGTTATAATATACACTATATCAAAATCATTACTCCCATGACACGTTCAGGCACTTGAGGTGCCCAAAACGAATCAGCCTATAGAAAAACGCAGTCTTACCAAAAAAACACTCTTTAATTAGAGTGTTTTAGAAAAATTATGGATTACGCAATTTTCCAAGTTCTTCAGCAATGGCTTCCATTTCATTTGGGCTGAAGGTGCTTTTTTTCATAACCATTGCGTAAATTTCATGCAGTTCTTCATACATATCACCGTTAAAATGGGACGGTTTGATGGCACCGATATTCATGACCTTCAGCTTTTCTTTGATTGCTTCAATCATAAATTCTACATTGCCGGCTGTGTTTTTTGATAAATCCATGGATTTCACCCTTTCATGCACTCTTACAAGTATTCTAATTTTTTCATGATTGTCCTGATAAGTCAATGAAAACTCTCAGCTGGCAAGAGAAAGGAATACAGTCGAGCCTGCGGCAAAAAATTGGCTCCCTGAACATGCTATTTTCTGTTTTTAAGGAAACACTAATACCATTAGGCCATTTTTAATGGGCCTAGCTTGTTTGCTTATGAATAATAATGAGTTGACTATATGAAAGAATATTTGAAGAGAAAAGGATGCTGTACAAAAGCAGCATGCACCATAAGAGGAGGATGGAAGATGGGAAATTACGCTGGAAATTACCAAAGTACAGGGAAGAGCTGGTTTTTTCAGGGGATGTTTTATGGAGCCATGGCAGGAGCGGCCATCAGTTTATTGAATCAAAATACAAGGCAATCTGTACTTCAGGGAAGCAGGCAGTGCATGAGGAGCATGAAGGGATATTTGAAAAATCCCAATCAAACATTGAATCAGATAAAAGAGGCAACAGGGAATATGCGTGCTGCCATTGAGAAAATTGCGGATGATGCAGCTTACATTTCAGAACGTGTAGAGGAAATGAAAGCCATCCCGCCTCAGGTTGCACATGTTGTGAAAGAAACGAAGGAAGCTTTTTCATCGGATCAAAGTGAGCATACGCCAACTTCTTACGGAGGCCGTCAGAATGCATCACGCAGTATGTAGGCTGCTTGCAGGATGCAGAAGGTGAGGGAAAAGGACACTTTATGGCAGGTATGAAGGAATGGTTGAAAATTCCTTATTATAAGGAATTAATAAGGCGGTTAATCGGGGATGATGTATCTGGATTGGCAGCGCAGCTGGCATATTTCTTTTTGCTTTCTCTGTTTCCCCTACTGATTTTTTTAATGGCTCTGCTGCCATATTTGCCAATATCTCAGGATGATATCCTGAATTTGATTCGAGGCTATGCACCTTCTCAATCCATGTCTTTGATAGAGGATAATCTTAGGGAGGTCATGAAGGGAAATGGCAAACTCCTGTCATTTGGTATTATAGCAACGATTTGGTCGGCATCTAATGGCCTCAGTGCCATTGTACAGGCATTTAACCGGGCATATGATGTGAAAGAGACCAGGCCTTTTATTACAGCAAGGGCCATGTCGATACTATTGACAATTGCCATGGTCATTGTATTTGTGGCTGCTCTTTTGCTTCCTGTATTCGGAAGGGAGCTAGGATATTTTTTATTTTCCAAGCTTGGGTTTTCAGGGCAGTTTTTTGCATTTTGGCATTCATTAAGATGGCTCATCAGCTCAGCCGTTTTATTTCTTGTTTTCCTGATACTATACCTGATTGCTCCAAACAAGAGGCTTAAATGTGTCAGCGTTCTTCCTGGGGCCATTTTTGCCACTGCAGGCTGGAGCATTGTTTCGCTCGCTTTTTCTTTCTATGTCAGAAGGCTTGGGCATTACACAACAACTTACGGGGGACTTGGCGGAATCATTGTGCTGATGACCTGGTTCTACCTGACAGGGCTGATTTTGATCATTGGCGGTGAAATAAACGCCATGGAGAGCGTCCGGAAGAAACCAAATTGTGAGTAGTATTCCAGCTGTTCCTTGATTTTTCATACTCGTTTTATCAAATACTATAGCTGATGGAAACATCAAAGGAGGCTTGCTTTAATGGCTAAAAAAGATGGCAGTACAAAACAAAAAGGCAAAAAAAGCCCTAAGCATAAAACTTCCGGTTCTGCGAATGGCAGAAACGGATATCACTAAATGATAAAAAGAACCAGTGAATTTTCACTGGTTCTTTTTATGCAACAGTTTTACTTTATTTTTCCTAATTTCAATAATCGGAGACTGTTCAAAATAACAAGTATCGTACTGCCTTCATGCCCGATGACTCCATAAGGGAGATCCAGAAACTGAAGGAAATTGGATAAAATGAGCAGCATGATGACACTGATTGAAAAAATAACATTCTGTTTGATGATTTTATTCATTTTCTTGGAAAGCCTCACCGCTTCTGCTAAGCGGGGCAGGTCGTTCTTCATCAGTACCACATCTGCCGTTTCAAGGGCTACATCGGTGCCTTCTCCCATTGCAATGCCGACAGAAGCTGTAGCTAATGCGGGGGCGTCGTTGATGCCATCTCCAACCATTGCCACTGTTCCAAACCGTTCCTTAAGCTTTTTAATTTCATCTACTTTTGTTTCCGGCAGGCATTCTGATACATACTCAATAATATGACTTTCATCAGCAATCGCTTTTGCTGTTTTTTCGCCGTCCCCTGTAAGCATGACCGTGTAGATATTTTCTTTTTTTAATTCTTCCATGGCAGCGGCTGTTTCGTCCCGGACAATATCCTTCAGGGTGACAATGCCGGCGATGCCAAGCTCATCCTTTGCAAAAACAATTGTTTTTCCCTGCTGTGCAAGAGTAAGGGAAATAGAATCGTGAAAGGCTTCCGCTTCTTTCTTTCCGACAAAGTCTGCCCTTCCGATTTTCCAAAGTGATCCATCCATATAACCCTGCACACCGTTCCCTGAGATATCCTCCATGGCGTGCGGTTTTGCCAATTTTTTCGTGACCGCTTCTTTGGCGTATTTAACGATGGCTGATGCCAATGGATGATTGGAGTAATTTTCAATAGATGCAACAGAATATAAAAAGTCTTCCTCATTAAGATTTTCTCTGATTATTACATCAGTTACCACAGGCTTCCCTTTTGTAAGCGTTCCTGTTTTATCCAGGGCAATTGCCTTCAGGTTGCCTAAGTTTTCAAGATGAATGCCGCCCTTAAATAAAATACCGTGCCGCGCACCATTTGAAATAGCTGAAAGGGTAGCGGGCATAATGGAAGCGACCAGGGCGCAGGGAGATGCAACCACTAGCAGGATCATGGCCCTGTACAGTGTTTCATTCCAGCTCCAATGTAAAAGGAAATGGGGTAAAAACATCATTGCGAATACTGCCAGCAGCACAACCTTCACATAAGTACCTTCAAACTTCTCTATAAACAGCTGAGAGGGCGATTTTTCGCTTTGAGCAGTTTGGACGAGTAAAATAATCTTTTGGAAAAGCGTTTCACTGCTTGGTTTGGTAATTTCAGCAGTAATCGTGCCGCGAAGGTTTACAGTCCCCGCAAATATTTCATCATTAATAGTTTTCATTAAAGGAATGGATTCACCTGTAATGGCAGCTTCATCAATATTTGTCTGCCCTTCTGTAATGACTGCATCGGAGGGAACTCTTTCCCCTGGCTTCACGATAATGCGGTCGCCAACATTTAGCTTTGCCACAGGAACTCTTTCTTCAATTCCGCTTATTGAAATCCGAAGTGCTTCTTCAGGCTGAAGATTCATTAAGGAGGAAATTTCCTTGTGGCTTTTATTCATCGTATAAGTTTCAAGGGCACCGCTTACTGCAAATATGAAGATTAAAATAGCGCCTTCTGTCCAATAGCCGATGATGCTAGAACCAATGGCTGCAAGAATCATCAGCATTTCTACATTTAATTCCCTATTTTCAATGGTTTCCTGAATGCCTTCCTTTGCTTTAGCATATCCGCCGATAATAAAAGCAAAAAGGTAAGTGACAATTGAGGCGGTGTTTAAATCAGTCTTGGCAAGCAGCCAGCCGGCCAAAATCAGTACACCGCTGAATAAAGCGCAAATGAGTTCGATATGGGGTTTTGCTTTTTCCAATAGGGAGCTGTTTTTAACAATTGGCTTATCTTGCTTTAATACATTTGTTTCTGCAGACATAGTATCCCTCCAAATATTGTCAAACATTTTATTATAAAGTCATGATTGATATTTACACCATTATACTTTTAGCGGTATGCTGCGGCGCCTATAGAATAGGAAGTGCAAAGAAGTTTGTATACCGATATTTTTATTTAATTGAGAAAGATACTCAGCATCAATGCCCCTATAAAATGACGAAAGCTGCCATCGAAGAGCGATGACAGCATAAAACATAAATGAATGGATAATATTCTTTTTCCTGCTTTTATAATATCATATTTCATGTTAGAAATTAAAGGTATTTGACCGCAGATAACAGGAAATTCAGCAATTTACTTATTGAATTAGTGATGACTCGGAATGGTTATGCGCCCCGGAGGTTTTTTTGAAAGATACAACGGCGAAAAAAATCATAAGAAGCATAAAACTAATCACAAAGAAAAAGCTTCCTTTAAAGAATTGTATGACGATTCCTCCGATAAATGGACCGGAAATGCTTCCAAAGCTGAAGAAAATTCCGCATAAAAGATTTCCTGTAGGCAGCAAATTTTTGGGCAGCAAATCTGCCATATAACTAATGCCAAGAGAAAAGGTTGATCCTACCATCATGCCTGACAGCAAGAAGCATAAAAACAGCCCTAGGGAGGAGGAGCTCAAAAATCCAGCTGCTGTAAAAATGAAGAAGCCGGCAAGAAGAACGAAAAGTAAGATTTTTCTTCTTCCATAGCGGTCGCTCATCATTCCAAGCGGAAGCTGGGAAATCAGGCTGCCTGCAGCAAATGCGGGAACTATAATGGAAACCTTGCTGAGATCAATTCCTTCCCTAAGTGCGTAAACAGGGAAATTCCCATTAAGCGACGCTTCAAGAAAACCATATCCAAAAGGAGGCAAAAACGCGACCCAGGCATATTTGCTGACCTTTGAAAATCGTTTCATCGTACTTAGAAAGGAAGCAGTTTCAATTTCATGATCATGTTCTGGCCGCTCATTTTTCAGTAAAAAGACAGTAAACCAAGTTAAAAGGCTTAAAGCGGATGAGACGATGAATGGCAATGCTTCATTAATTTCCAGAAGCTTTGTCATAAGCGGGCCGACTGTAAAACCAATGCTGAAAAATAACCCGTAAATGGATATATTCCTGCCGCGCTTATTCTCAGGCGAAACTCCAGTGATCCATGTTTGTGTGGCAAAATGAAGCATATGGTCACCAATGCCAATGCATACCCTTAAAAAGAACCAAAACCAAAAAGACTTCCAGACCGGAAAGAGTGCCAGAGAAATGATGACTGTCAGCCCGCCGGCGAGAATCAGGGGTTTATAACCTAATTTGCGGAGGGGGTTCTCCATTAAAGGAGAAACCAGCAAAATGCCTGCATATAAGGCAGTTGCATTTAGTCCGTTCATGGAAGAGCTGACACCATCATGCTCAAATATGACTGCAATAATCGGAAGCAGCATACCCTGTGAAAATCCTGAAATTCCAACGATACTTACCAAAACGGCAATTAATAATTTCTGGTTCATAGCATTTCTCCTAATATAATTTACACTCATGATGTTACATGGATAATAGGTGATTAGGCAAGAGATATTAGGGTATAGAAATTTATCCGCTTCAATGGGATGTCAACCCCTGCAGATGAAACTTTCACTTTGAGACAAAGAATTCAGAATAAAAAAGAGGAGGATGAAGATAGGGGCATGTGAATAATAAAGCCAAATACGATACATATAAGGGAAAAAGGTACAAAAAATAAAAAATACAGCATTAAAGAAGTGAGGATATAAAATGGGGAATAGATTCTTTATGATTTTGCTTGCAGCAGGTCTTCCGCTTTCTGTTGCGGGCTCTCTGCTGGACTGGCCGAGTGTAATTATGTTTATCATCTATTGCTTAACAATCATCTCTCTGGCCAGTTTTATGGGGAGGGCAACAGAAAGTCTTGCCATTGTAATGGGACCGAGAATAGGCGGGCTGTTAAATGCCACCTTTGGAAATGCGGTTGAGCTGATCATTTCCATTTTTTCATTAAAAGCGGGCCTTATTGGAGTAGTGCTTGCTTCTTTAACGGGTTCCGTTCTTGGGAATTTGCTCCTTGTTGCAGGCTTATCTTTCTTTCTCGGAGGAACAAAGTTCAAAAGGCAGAAATTCAATATTTTTGATGCGAGGCATAATGCGGGATTACTGATTTTCGCCGTAGTTGTGGCATTTGTGATTCCAGAAGTGTTTTCCATGAGGATGAAGGAAACAGAAACGATGACATTAAGCATCGGGATCTCGATCATTTTAATTCTTCTGTATTTGGCTGCACTATTCTTTAAGCTTGTCACGCATCGCGGTGTATACTTGCCGAACAAAGAAGAGGGAAAGGCGGCCGAAGAGGCAGAAGAACCGGAGTGGAGCAAAAAGACTGCAATGGCTGTACTGGCTGCGTCAACCGTTGCAGTAGCGTATGTTTCAGAAAATCTTGTCCATACCTTTCATACAGTCGGTGAAGCATTTGGGTGGACAGAATTATTTATCGGGGTCATTATTGTGGCAATCGTGGGAAATGCAGCGGAACATACTTCGGCCGTATTAATGGCTCTGAAGAATAAAATGGATGTAACAGTTGAAATTGCTGTCGGCTCTACCCTGCAGGTGGCGATGTTCGTAGCGCCGGTCCTTGTGCTTGTATCACTGCTTTTCCCGGATACCATGCCATTGGTATTTTCGATGCCTGAACTGATCGCGATGATCACCGCTGTTTTTCTATTGATCATGATATCCAATGACGGGGAAACAAACTGGTTTGAGGGGCTTACCCTTATTGCGGCATATATCATCATGGGCATAGGGTTTTATCTGCTGTAAAGGCGCTGCTATACTTGCCTGCTGATACGCCAATAGCACTCAATCCGCACTCGGATACAGATGTGCAAGCGGAATTTCCCAGCAATAAAAAAATGACTCTGCCGAATACATTGCAGAGTCATTTTTACGTTCCATTATCTAACGTTAAGTACATACAGTCATCCAAAATTATCATCATTCTTTTTTGCCGGAAAAGCGATTCAATAATTCTAGAATGCTCACATCCTTTTGCTTATGGTATAAAAAAATCAGCGAATTCGTTTTTATTCCTGTTAGCCTGTTATCGTGTTCTCGCGATAAACATTCCTCCCTTTAGCTAAGGTGTGTTTGAACGATTTCGCCTCCTTGCTGTTAAGATAGTTATAGTATACAACGCAAGTTAAAAAAAGTAAATATTCTGAACTTTACAATTTCGTTACAATGAAAATATTTTTGACCGCCAGCATCTGTGCATAGAAAACCATCGCAACGAGAACGATAAGTAACAATATGATAACCTTCCTCAAAAGGAGCGTAAACACCATGAAAAGAATAATAAATGTACTATTACTTAGTTTACTTATCTCGTTGTGCCCTGCTGCCATTTCTGCAGAAAATAAACATGCTGAAGATTATACAGTGCTGCAGCAAACTAAGGTGCCGCAGTCTGTATTGAACATTGCTAAGGAAAATACCTATCCAAACCCGGCTCAGGATCTTCCCTATTTGCAGCCAAGTTCACTGGCCAAGCAATTGACGTCGGCAGCAAAAGTTAAAATTGAAAACCCTGAGCTGATTCACATGCTGAATGAGTCAGCGATTGCCAAGGCACCGCTCGCATTTGGCTACCGGGCGACGATTTATTTGGGGCATTGGGCGCTGAATTATGAGTCAGCGGAATCCTCACCTAATTGGGATTATCAAAAAATAAATACCAATTACTTTGATAATCGCGGAAATACTGACATTTACAAAATTCACTACGTTCAAGAAACACAAAAAACAGTACGCGGAGGACTTACAGCTAAAATTCCTTCCGCGGAAGATGTGCAAAAAATGATGCTTTTGAAGGCCATCGAGAAAACCGGTTTGCCGCTATCCTTTGAAACCATCATTGGTGCCGGAACGAAAAAGGATCAGGTGTATAATATTCCGCCAAGCAGGCTTGGTTATTTGAATGCCTACGCATCGGCCGTGAACGAAAAGGGAAAAGTCACGTATGGGGAAGTGTACCTGGTGCTGAAAGGAAGCAAAAAGCAGTTAATGATAAAAAATATTACCTCTCAGGGAATTGGCGCCTGGATTCCTGTACATGATCATCTGTCCTTTAGCTTCACAGCGGCTGTACAGCCAAAATAAACTAAATCGCCCGCCCCGTGAGGGGACGGGCGATTATTTGATTAAAGATCACGGTTTGTTTTTAAATATTTGTCTTCATGTTTCGAAAATCAGTATTTGCATAGTAAGCATTTTTGACAAGGACGTTCGGGCCAAGGCATCTTACTGAAGAACAGTGGCAATTAAGCTGAGCGGCAAGCTTCGAGTTCATCCATGTTTCATAAGACTGAGACAGAGGGCTTGTTATTATATTGCCAAGTGAAGGAGCGTCACCGAAATCTGTTACAATGACTTCTCCTGTAAATATATTTACGTTCAGGCGTGAGCGGCCATCCGGATCATTTCGGACAGTCACTTTTTTCGAACTATATAGCCTCTTAAGCAGTTCGAGATCTTCAGGTGTGCTGCTGCACGGATAAAACGGCAGAGTTCCAAAGAGCATCCATACATCTTCATTTCTGATATCAAGTAAATGATGAATAGCTTCCCTGGTCTTTTCCAAAGGCAGGGTTTCAAGTGCTGATGCAAAATCGCTAGGATACATAGGATGAACCTCATGGCGCTTGCATCCCATTTCCTCGGTGATTTGTTTATGTATGTGCTCAAGGTGCGGCAATGTTCGCTTGTTCAGCATGGTTTCTGCTGAAACAAGAACTCCTGCCTGAGCCAGGGCACGTGAATTTTCAATCATTCTATAAAAAAGCTTAGCTCTTTGCTCGCGTGTCGGCTTTCGATCCATCATGGCGAAGCCGCCATCAATAAAGTCATCCAGCGTTCCCCAGTTGTGTGAAATATGAAGAACATCGAGATATGGGGCAATTTCCAAATAACGCTCAAGATCAAGAGTCAGATTTGAATTAATCTGGGTCCGGACCCCTCTGCTTCGCGCGTATTT
Source organism: Bacillus sp. MUM 13 (assembly GCF_001866725.1). Classification (NCBI taxonomy): domain Bacteria; kingdom Bacillati; phylum Bacillota; class Bacilli; order Caryophanales; family Bacillaceae; genus Bacillus; species Bacillus sp. MUM 13. The sequence goes on along the minus strand of NZ_MLYQ01000038.1, from coordinate 83,021 downwards.
AAGCAGGGGCAGCACATAATTCTTTACACTTTTCAATGATAACATAGGCTCTCCGCCCGTAATGCTTAAGGACCTTAACGCCGGAATTTCTTCAAGACGCGATAAAAGGAGTTCAAGAGGAAGAGCCACTGGATCTTTAGGCTGCAGGGTATAACCGACAGCACAATGTTCACAGCGCATATTGCAAAGTGTGGTTGTAGTGAATTCGACATTCGTCAGAGCCAGCTTGCCATACTCTTCAATATCCATATATGCTTCCCATGGGTCATGTTCAGGTGTGATAGGGTTTAAAAGGTTTCTTTCTGAAAGTTTCATTTTTTTATCTCCTTACTTTTTAGCACTCAATTATTATGGTAAAGGCGGGGAGGAATGTCAATGAATTAAGGTGAGACCTTTAAGCTTTCTAATATGGATTGCACTTTTTGCCGGATTTAGGTAGGATAAAGTGAAACTTCCATCAATGGGGGAAACACGATAAGCAGGATACAGAGAAACTATAGACAGAAGGAGACTGCAATATGGGAAAACCAATACAAAGCAAAGACGGACAGTTAAAGTACCTGAAGGAGCGCCTGAATATGTTTATGGAGGTACTGGAAAACATTGACCCTGAAAGCACGGAGCTGGATGACATCGATCGGTTGATTGTTATCATTGATGAGCTTGAAACAAAAATTGAACAATTCAAAACACGTGAAGAGTAGGCTCTTCATTTTATGATATCCATGCTCTGAACATGCGAAACCCTTGTGAAGTGCGCAGGGTTTTTCTTGCTGTTTTCGTAAACTTTACTGTTATGAAACATGGGTGCTGATTTCTGCGGGGTCTCGCTGTTACGCTCATCTAAGCAGGAGTCTCGCAATTACGCTCAAATCAGCCTGACTTAACAATGGGATCGCCTTTGGGATCGCCTTATAGAACACATTAAAAAACAACAATCTTTAAGAAAGAGCCTTCTTTTTTCCTTATGCTGCATGTCAGTCATCATACAATATTAGTGAAACGAGTATAGCCCGTATCCTGGAAGACTGGGCTTAACTGCTGATTTCCGCCCCAGACAATCCCGGCGTCGTCTCTTCTTTAACGAATATCTTCCTTTTCAATCAGTGTCTTAACAGAAAAACAGGACTCCCTGTACTAGACGGGAAGTCCTGATACTATTACTGAATGGAAATAATGCCGCTTTCACCTTGTTCAGCTTTTCCTTGCTTCTTTACATGAAGCTTTGTCAGATTCGTAAAGATAACAGGTGTTATAGTAGAAGGTGCATTATTTTTTATAAAATCAAGATTGAATGTCAGGATTTCCTGGCCTTTTGCCACTCCTTCTCCTTCATTAACATGAACAGTAAATCCCTCGCCTTGAAGGTTGACTGTATCGAGGCCAACATGGATCAGGATCTCGTACCCTTCTTTGGATCGAATGCCAATTGCATGCCTGGTCGGAAAGATGTTGATAATTTCACCGTCCACAGGCGAAACTACTGAACCATTCACAGGCAATATGCCAAAACCATCACCCATCATTTTTTGTGAAAATACCGGATCGGGAATTTCCTCTATCGGAATGATTTCCCCCTCGATCGGCATTACAAAATTTTCATTATTCAATGGGAGCATGCCGGCTGTTACCGGCACATCCTGGCAGTCGCTGCTGTCCATACTTACAGCACTCATATCCAATCTCTTCATGGCATCAGCAACGAATTCCACTTCTGTACCGACGATTATTTGCAGATTTTTTTTATTTAACTTCATAACGCCTCTGGCTCCATGAGCTTTTAAGGAGGAATCATCTACCTTTTCCATGTCTTTCACATTCAGGCGAAGGCGTGTTGCGCAGTTATCAATATTTGAGATATTTTCTTTTCCGCCAATATCATTAATAAAATGATAGGCCATCCTTTCAAACTTATCGCCGCTCAATGTGACAGGTGCAGAGGTTTCGTGCTCTTGCCCCAGTATAATGTCATCTTCGCGTCCGGGCGTTTTAAGATTGAAGGCTTTGATTAAGAAATAAAAAACAAGGAAGTAAACGATTGCATAAATTACTCCGACCAGCAGGATCAATAATGGTTTTTGTGCAATATTAAAGTTCAGCACATAATCAATGGCACCCGCTGAAAAAGTGAATCCATCTTTAATTCCGAGCAGTGAAGTTATCCACATAGAAAGCCCTGTTAATACAGCGTGCACTCCATATAGAAGGGGTGCTATAAACATAAATGAAAACTCGATAGGTTCTGTTATTCCTGTAAGGAAGGATGTAAGGGCGAGTCCTATGAACATCCCTGAAACTTGCTTTCTTTTTTCTGGCTTGGCTGCTGCAATAATGGCAAACGCCGCAGCAGGAAGACCGAACATCATGACCGGGAAGAAGCCAGTCATGTAAGACCCTGCAGTCGGGTCGCCGGCAAAGAATCTGGCGATATCCCCGGCTTTGCCATGATATTCACCAAACTGGAACCAAAATAGGCTATTTAAAACATGGTGCAAGCCTAATGGAATCAGCAGGCGATTTAATAATCCAAATAGCCCTGATCCGACGGCTCCTAAATCAATCAGCCAATTTCCGACTGCGTTGATGGCGTCCTGTACCGGCGGCCAGGCATATCCTGCGATTCCTGCTAAAATAACCATCGCAAGTGATGTTATGATCGGAACAAAACGTCTTCCGCTAAAAAAGCCGAGCCATTCCGGCAGCTTAATATCATGAAACCGATTATATAAAAGACCAGCGATGATCCCAGTGATGATACCGCCGAGAACTCCCATATTAATGCCCTTGTCCAGCGATTTCGCGCCTTCTGTCAATACTAAATAACCAATGGCTCCTGAAAGGGCTGCAGCTCCATTGCTGTCCTTAGCAAATCCCATGGCCACCCCAATTGCAAAAATTAAGGGTAAATTTGCAAAAACGGCGTTTCCCGCATTAAGTATAAAGGGAATATCTAATAAATCGGGCTGTCCAAAACGCAGCAAAAGTCCGGCAGCGGGCAATACAGCGATAGGAAGCATTAGTGCTTTTCCGATTCGTTGCAAAAATCCTAACATATGTCTTCACTCCTATTCTTCATTCATTAACAGTGATGAAAGCGATTAACGGAAACATCCTATCTCGCAAAATATGTATATGTCTATACCAATTTTAGCTAATGAAAAAAGGAAATTATTCATGAAAATTTGTAAAACTTCACTACTGATTCTAAACTGCAGTGGAATTGGATAGGGGAGAATCTGCAGGGGAATCAGCAGACAAGATGTGCTGAGCTGATAAAAAAATAATTTCAAATAAAATTGGTATAGACGACTATAAATAGTTGATGATAAAGTAAAGATGTGAAACGGAAAGGAAGTTATGAAGATGAATTCCATAGACAATCCTATTTTACTTAAAGACATTGAAATCTATACAGCCAGCAAAATTATCAAACATGGATTCATTAAAATAAAAAACCAAAAAATTATTGAGCTTGGACCTCTTGAAGACCTGGCCGATGAAGAAGGTTTCAAGACTATGGAGATCCCCGCAAGCTATACCGCAGTTCCTGGATTTATTGATGTCCATATACATGGTGTAAATGGTGCTGATGTGATGGATTCAACTGTAGAAGCGCTGGAGACGATGTCCAAGGCATTGCCAAAAGAAGGTACAACAAGCTTTCTGGCTACTACGATGACACAAGCAGTTGTGGAAATTGAGAAAGCACTGCAAAACGCGGGAGAGTATATTTCAAACCGGCAATCTCCAGGCAAAGCTGAAGTGCTCGGAATTCATCTGGAAGGGCCATTTGTTAATGCAAATAAGGCAGGGGCCCAGCCTGTCCATCATATAAAGGATCCTGATTTAAAGCTGTTTAAAAGCTGGGAGAGCCTTTCGGGCGGCACAATCAAGCTGGTCACCCTGGCACCTGAACAGCCGGGCGGACTCGAGATGATCCGCTATTTAAAGGAAAACGGAATGATTGCCTCCATAGGGCACTCTGATGCTACTTATGAGGAAGTTATGGATGCGATTGATGCAGGGGCCAATCATGTTACGCATTTATACAACCAGATGAGAGGGCTTCACCATCGCGAGCCGGGAGTTGTTGGAGCGGCTTTCCTGAGAAATGAATTAAAAGCTGAACTTATCGCAGATGGAATTCATGTACGTCCAGAAATGGCCGAGCTTGCTCTTAAGCAGAAAAGCAAGGATGGCCTGATTTTAATAACGGATGCCATGAGGGCAAAGTGCCTGAAAAATGGACAATATGACTTGGGCGGCCAGGACGTCACAGTAGAAAATGGCAAGGCGGTTTTAGCGGACGGAACGCTTGCAGGCAGCATTCTGAAATTAGGAAAAGCAGTAACCAACATGATGTCCTTTACAGGCTGTACGCTTAGGGACGCCATTGATATGGCTTCTTCAAATCCTGCCAGGCAATTAAATATATATGACCGGAAAGGAAGCATTGAAGCAGGAAAGGATGCAGATATAGTCATTCTTGATGAAAATCACGAGGTATTTCTTACATTATGCCGAGGGGGAATTGCTTATATCAGAGGAGGAATCCAGAATGAAAACAATCATAGTTAAAGATTATGAAGAAATGAGCCAAAAAGCTGCCGGATATATTATTAAAAAAGTGCGGGAAAATCCTAAAATAACACTTGGCCTTGCAACTGGGGGTACACCTGTTGGAACATACAGGAACCTGATTGAAGACCATGAAAAAAACGGCACCTCCTACAAGCATGCCACAACCTTTAATTTGGACGAGTATGTCGGCTTGCCTCAGGAAAATCCGCAAAGCTATCGTTCCTTTATGGATGATAACCTTTTTAACCATATTGATATTATTAAAACGGAAACACATGTCCCAAGCGGAAATAAAGAGACACTTCATACAGAATGTGAAAAGTATGAAAAGTTACTGAGCGACCATGGAGGCGTGGATCTTCAGCTTTTAGGAATTGGGGGTAATGGCCATATCGGTTTTAACGAACCTGGCACTTCATTTGATTCCAAAACCCATATTGTTGACCTTGCACCTTCTACTATAGAGGCAAACAGCAGGTTTTTTGAAAGCGGGCAAGAGGTTCCGACACAGGCGATTACAATGGGTATTCAAACAATTATGAACAGCAGGGAGATTCTCCTTATCGTCTCTGGAGAAAATAAGAGGGAGGCCCTGTCTCAGCTTTTGAATGGAGAAGAAGTGAGTGAGAGCTTCCCTGCCTCGGTTCTCAGAAACCACCCGTGTGTTACAATCATTGCAGATGAAGCAGCAAGTGCAAACATCAAATATGGTATTTAAAGGAAAGGTTCGGTTGAATGGCGAATGATAAATAAAAATTCTCCTATTCCTATCTATTATCAGCTGGAGGAGCATATAAAGAATCTAATTGAAAACGGCGAGTTAAAACCGGGAGATTCGCTTCCTGCCGAAAGAGAGTATGCCGAAAAATATCAAATAAGCAGGATGACTGTCAGGCAGGCATTTACACAGCTTGTTAACGCCGGATACCTGCATCGGATGCAGGGAAAGGGTACATTTGTATCTCAGCGGAAAATAGAACAGCCGCTTCAGGGCCTGACCAGTTTTACAGAGGATATGAAGGCAAGGGGCCTTGCGCCTGGAAGCCAATTAGTGAACTTTGAAATCATTCCTGCCTCAAGCCAGATTGCCCACACTTTATCCATAGGTGAATATGGCCCTGTTTACGAAATAAAAAGAATCCGTCTGGCTGATGATGTGCCTATGGCCCTGGAGACCAACTACATTTCTGCAAATCTTATTAAAGGCCTTACAGAAGATATCGTGAACCGCTCTTTATATGCCTATATAGAGGAACAGCTTGGCTTTCATATAGAACATGCTTCACAGGTCATTGAGTCTTCAATTGCAAGCAGAATGGAAGCGAAATTCCTCCAAATCCAAACAGGTGCGCCTGTTATGCGAATAGAGAGGAATACGTTTTTGAAAGACGGCACACCGGTTGAGTTTGTTAAATCTTCTTATCGTGCAGATCGTTATAAATTCATGATTTCTATGAAACGCTGAACAAAAAGGCGGCTGGCTCTTAACATGTCCAAGCCATATTTTAAGAAAATTAAACAACTGATAGATACCGTGGAAAAAGATTGATGTGGCGGATACAGCAAGGGAAAGGGGAGCCTTTGTGAATGTAATCACTTCTCCCCGCTATGCCAATTCTCAATCTTCCCGGCATAGCAGCAGGAAATACCTTTATCAAGCAGGTGATTATACAATCGACAACCACATTGAAGCTGGAGACACGCTTATGAAGGAAGAAGCACTGGATATTTTGGCTCTGGATCAACTATCATTGGCATGGCTATACTTAATGGAATCATAACAGAAGCCGTAAAAATAATAATGATTTCAAAAGGTTTTACACCACCTATATTTAGAAGCGGCAATGTGGACGGTGCAAAGGAGCATAACAGCAAGCTGATTGACCGCTATAAAAACAGAATTCCGATGCTGGAAATTTGACTGAAGATGGGCTGATTCTCATCTTTTTTTAGGCTGTTTTCGTAAACTTTGTTGTATGAAAAAAGGGGTTGATTTCCGCTCCAGGATGCTCGCTTTCCACGCAGGCGGTGAGCCTCCCCGGCTGTGCCTGCGGTCTCACCTTCCCGTTAATCTAAGCAGGAGTCTCGCACCTTACGCTCCAATCAACCTGACTTTGTAAAGGGAACGCCTCACTAACAAATTAAAAAAACAACAATCTTTAAGAAAAGTGCCTTTTTTATGATTCTAAGCAGCACGGCGAAAACAGCAGACAGTCTCAAACATCATCTTTTCGAAATAAAACGTTAGATGTATAATGAAACGGGGAAATGACTAAATTTTCTTAAGTTTGTGTTCAAAGCATTCAGCACAGGGGAATGACAAAGAGGGGGAAATGCAGTATGAATATCGAGAAATTTCAAGAAAGCATGTACAGCTTAATTGTGGAAACGTCTACAAACCTTCCGAAAGATGTGCGCAGAGCCATTAAAAAGGCGAAGCAGCTTGAAAATGCGGGAACCCGTTCTGCCATGAGTTTATCAACCATCACTGAAAATATAACAATGGCAGATGACAATGTATCGCCGATTTGCCAGGATACAGGTCTGCCGACTTTTAAAATCAAAACGCCGGTTGGGGTAAACCAGCTTGAAATTAAAAGTGCAATCAAAAATGCAATGGTATTGGCTACAAAAGCGGGCAAGCTTCGTCCAAATGCAGTTGATTCATTGACAGGGGACAACAGCGGAGACAATCTTGGCGAAGGATTGCCAGTTATGAAATTCGACCAATGGGAAAAGGATTATATAGATGTCCGCCTGATTTTAAAGGGCGGCGGCTGTGAAAATAAAAACATCCAGTATAGCCTGCCATGCGAGCTGGAAGGACTAGGGAAAGCAGGACGTGATCTAGACGGGATCCGTAAATGCATTCTTCATTCTGTATATCAGGCCCAGGGACAAGGCTGCAGTGCGGGATTTATCGGAGTGGGCATCGGCGGCGACCGTTCATCCGGCTATGATTTGGCCAAGCAGCAGCTTTTCAGGAGCAATGATGATATTAACCCGCATGAAGATCTAAGAAAGCTTGAAGAATATATTATTAAAAACGCCAACGAGCTTGGAATCGGGACTATGGGGTTTGGAGGGGAAACGACTCTTTTAGGCTGCAAAATCGGCGTCATGCACCGTATACCCGCAAGCTTCTTTGTATCTGTTGCATACAATTGCTGGGCTTTCCGCAGGCTTGGTGTGGCCATCCATCCGGAAACCGGCGAAATCAATGAATGGCTCTATCAGGAAGGCGAAAAAATTGATTTTGGTGCCGAAAGAGAAACAGCTGACGTTGAATCAGCGGCGGCAGCAGAAGATGCTGCTCCAGCCAGCCGTGAAGTAGTATTGACTGCTCCAATCACAGAGGAACAGATCCGTGAATTAAAAGTGGGCGATGTAGTCCATATAAATGGAATGATGTACACAGGACGCGATGCCATCCATAAATATCTGTCCGAACATGATTCACCTGTAGATTTGAATGGCCAGATCATCTACCACTGTGGTCCGGTCATGCTAAAGGATCAGGAAGGCAAATGGCATGTAAAGGCTGCCGGCCCTACAACAAGCATACGTGAAGAGCCCTACCAGGGAGACATCATGAAAAGGTTCGGCATACGTGCTGTAATCGGAAAAGGCGGAATGGGACCCAAAACGCTTGCTGCCCTGCAGGAGCATGGAGGCGTATACCTGAATGCCATCGGAGGTGCAGCACAATATTATGCTGACTGCATCAAGTCTGTTGAAGGTGTCGACTTGACACAGTTCGGTATCCCGGAAGCTATGTGGCACTTAAAGGCAGAGGGCTTCACTGCAGTCGTGACCATGGATTCTCATGGAAACAGCCTGCATAAAGACGTACAGCAATCCTCGCTTGAGAAGCTGTCACAGTTTAAAGAACCTGTGTTTAAATAAAGGACCGTCAGTGAAATGTCAGCTTCCTTATCAGAAGCTGGCGTTTTTTTATGGAGAATTTAAAACACAATTGGCTCGAATCAGACGTAATTTCGCCCTAATGAAAGCGGATTTCGCTCGAATCACAGAGAAATTGGCTTGAATGAAGCTTAAATCGGCACAATTTTCCAATTATAGGGAAATCAAAGCCATAGATATGCAGTTTTTTTTAAAAAAACAGCTTTTGCCCGGACAAAAACAGAGCTTGTACATAAAGTATAGAGAAAGGAGAGTGATTATTACATGAATAACAACTACTTCTTATACTTTCTTGCCATTTTGAGCGGCTTTGCTCTGGTTATTCTTCCCGGACTGGTGAAAGCAGGTGCGCTTGCTTCCTTCGCTGCTTCCATTGCCCCTGTTGCAGCAGGCATTGGCATGATTACTGTTGTTGTTTTCTCTCTTGTTTTAATTTATCAGGCATTTAAAACACTATTTGCCTAAGAAATAAAACGGGGGCCTTATTTATTAAAATAGGGCCCTTTTCTATGCCGTATATTTTCCCTCCAACTCCAAACAATAAAAAAAAGAAATGGATGGAGGAAATAAGATGAAGAAGTATATTCTCCTGATTATGCTGTTAACACTGCTGCCTTTGCACGCAAATGCGGGGCCGTCTAATACATCTTATAACTGGGGTTTTAATAAAGGGAAGAATGGACAGCCGGCTGAAGCAGGGGCCATGTATGATAACATGATAAAAAAATATGGTGCAGTCTATAAAGGGGATTCCGCTAAAAAAGACATTTACTTAACATTTGATAATGGCTATGAAAACGGCTATACCGGAAAAATTCTGGATGTTATGAAAAAGCAGCATGTGCCTGCTGCATTTTTTGTAACAGGACACTACTTAAAATCAGCTCCAGACCTTGTGAGAAGGATGGCATCGGAAGGGCATATTGTCGGAAATCACTCATGGAGCCATCCTGATATGTCCAGAACCGCAGATGATGTCATTAAATCCGAGCTGCAAAAGGTAAAAGATGAAACACAGAAAATCACGGGACAAAAAACGATGAACTACTTAAGGCCTCCGCGGGGGGTGTTCAGTGAGCGGACAATGGATGTTGCCAGAAAAGAGGGGTATTATCATATTTTCTGGTCTCTTGCTTATAAGGACTGGATTACCGATGAGCAAAAGGGTGCGCAATATGCACATGATGCTGTAATGAAGCAAATTCATCCTGGAGCGATCCTGCTGCTTCACACTGTTTCAAAGGATAACGCGGACGCTCTGGACTCGATCATCACGGATTTGAAAAAACAGGGCTATGTATTTAAAAGCCTTGATGATTTAATGATAAAAGATCAATTGCCGGATAAAATGCTTTATTGATGAAGCGGCATTAAAGTGCAAGAGCTGTCTCTTTCCCTTTGATGCCGTTTTTCCTATTGAGCTTATTATTGATTAGAGACAAGTATTATTGCCGGAAACATGCTATAATACGTGGAAAACTGCTAAAGGAAGATGACTGTGTGGACTGAAAAATTATCGGTGCAGGCCCCTTATAACTTTGAACTGGTTCTTGAACGACTGCTGCTTGATCCGCTGCATGCAGTGGACGAGGAAAACAAAACTGTTAAGGTCCCACTTACTATAGAAGGAAATCCTCTAGTGTTCACAGTAAAAAGCATGGGGAGTACAGAAGATCCGCTGTTTGAAATTCAAGGTGAGACAACAGAATTTAAAGACCTGGCCCTTCAGCGCATAAAGAAAATTTTTCATTGGCATCAGCCTTTGCATACAATAGCTTCGCATTTTGAGGGCTCGGATTTAAAAGAAATATTCGCTGAACATCGCGGAACGGCCATCGTTCTGGATTTTGATTATTACAGCTGTTTAGTAAAATGTATCATCCATCAGCAATTGAACCTCGCCTTTGCGCATACCCTGACGGAGAGATTTGTGCATGCATTCGGCTTTCAAAAGGATGGTGTATGGTTTTATCCTGCTCCCGAAACAGCTGCTACACTGACAGTCGAGCAGCTGAGAGAGCTTCAATTCAGCACCCGAAAAGCAGAATATGTGATTGGGCTTTCTGGGCTGATTGCAGACGGAAGCTTGAACCTTGAAGAACTGGCTCAAAAGCCAGATGAAGAAATCATCAATACATTAATAAAGATACGGGGGATTGGAAAGTGGACAGCCGAAAACTTTCTTTTATTCGGTGCAGGGCGTCCTAATCTTTTCCCGAAAGCAGATATCGGCATCCAAAATGCACTTAAGCAATTATATGGATTGGATGCTAAACCAAATCAGGATGAAATGGAAAGCTACAGCAAGAGCTGGGCGCCATTTTTAAGCTATGCATCCCTTTATTTATGGAGAAGCATTGAAAAACGGAGTGAGAAGAAATGAAAACAGAAGATAACCAATTGGAAGTTAACCAGACTTTCCCCTTAACAATAAAAAGACTAGGCATTAATGGTGAAGGAGTCGGCTATTTTAAACGGAAAGTCGTCTTTGTGCCAGGAGCTCTTCCAGGAGAAGAAATTGTGGCTGAAGCTGTTAAGGTACAGTCGAAATTCTCAGAAGCGAAGATTAAAACAATACGCAAACCTTCCCCGGACCGCATCAACCCTCCTTGTCCAGTGTATGAAGAGTGCGGCGGATGCCAGCTTCAGCATATGAGCTACAGCAGGCAGCTCACAGAAAAGCGTGATATCGTAATCCAGTCCATGGAGCGTTACGGTAAAGTGCCGCTGGATTCATTGAATATTAAAGAAACGATTGGAATGGAGGATCCGTGGTTTTACCGTAATAAAAGCCAATTTCAGGTCGGCCTTAAAAACGGGAAAGTGATTGCAGGGCTATATGGATTGAATTCACATGATTTGATTGATATCCCTAATTGCATTGTACAGCATCCTAAAAGCAATAAAGCAACAAGGATGATTAAGAAAATCCTTACGAATCTTGGCATTTCCATTTATAACGAAAGAAAGAAAAAAGGCGCGATCCGGACAATCATTACCCGTGTAGGATTTGAAACCGGCGAAGTCCAGGTTGTGCTCGTCACGAACACGGAAGAGCTGCCGCAAAAGGAGAAACTGATTGAATTGATTAAAAGTCAGCTTCCTGAAGTAAAGTCCATCATTCAAAATGTGAACAATAAAAATACATCTTTGATTTTTGGAGACAAAACGATCCTGCTGGACGGGGAACAGGTGATTACCGAAACACTTGGAGACCTATCGTATGAACTGTCAGCACGGACATTCTTCCAGCTGAATCCGATCCAGACTGTTAAATTATATGATGAAGTCAAAAAGGCAGCAGCTTTGACAGGCACTGAAAAAGTTGTGGATGCTTACTGCGGAGTCGGCACGATCGGCCTATGGCTTGCTGGCGATGCCAAAGAAGTCCGGGGTATGGACACAATCAGAGAATCGGTTGAAGATGCAAGGCAAAACGCAAAGCGCCATAAAGTGAATAACGTAAAATATGAAACAGGAAAAGCAGAAAACATCCTTCCGCGCTGGGCCAAAGAAGGCTGGAAGCCAGATGTGCTTGTTGCCGACCCTCCAAGAAGCGGCTTAGACGACAATCTGCTGCAAACGATCCTGAAAGTACAGCCAAAGAAAGTCATATACGTATCCTGCAATCCATCCACACTTGCGAAGGACCTGCAGATCCTGAGCAAGAGCTACAAAGTAAAATACATGCAGCCTGTCGATATGTTCCCGCAGACAGCTCATGTGGAAGTTGTAACGGAATTGGAATTGAATTGTAACTAAGCAATAAACTCACTAACCCGATTTTTCCTTCGAGTGGGAAAAAAGAATTCGCAAAAAAGCATGGAAAATACAGGGCTATTCCTTACGGGATAAGCCTTTTTGTTTTTTTAGGCTTCGGATAACCTTTTTTCAAGGTTTCGGAAGATTTTACTTTTACAGCGGACGAAGGAATGCGGGGGGAGTGGGGTGAAATCGGAAGGGATTATTGTGGCAGTACATAGTAGGAACAAAAAAAGAGAAAAATTAAATTTTTTCACTTCAAGTTAAAGGGACAGTTTAATGGAGGAAGGTTTTTAACCCCTTGTTAGCGAAGACAGTATAGGGATTTTATGACACTTTAAAGTATAGGGAGGAAATATGTTTAACTGTGAAATTTTAACGTTACCAGCCTATCGGGCAGTAGGATTGAAATGGGAGGGTACATTTTCAGAAATCGTACCTAATTTAAAAAAAGTAATTCAACAATGTGAAGATCGAGCAAATGAATTAGAGTATAAGGTAAATTCGAGTTTTCAATTAGGCCTATCTTATCATGTAGTGGAAAATGGATTCGTACATTATGCCGTGTATGAAGTAAGTGAGGAGCAGGAGATCCCTGATGGAATGATTGAAATAAGGGTTCCTGAATGGACATATGTGAAAACCACACATAAGAAAGGAAAAGATATACAAAAGACATACACGGATTTACAACAATGGTTGTTTGCTAGTGACTATACTCCCTTGCGAGAAGCTGGTGTAGAATACTTTGATCCTTACATGCCAATTAAACATGAATATTATCCAGTTGATCGTGATCCTAATGATCCGCATTTTGATATCTATATACCCATTGAAAAAAAATAAATGTTTCTCATTCAACAAACGGTGCGATCCTTATTGAAAATAAGGAGCAAGATAGTGAATGAAGTCGAGAGAGAAGAAATGTAATATGCTGGAAACGTGTCCTTCTGAAGCACCGATTATAAACCTGCTAATACAGTTCAATTAAATACTATCGAATATCGTTTAGAAAGTGACTCTATTGGAGAAATATACGAGAAAGAAATCTTCAAAGATTGATAAATAATATGAAGCAATCGCATCCCTTTTATCAGAAGGTATTTTATTTTCACCGAGTGCTTTGGCAGAACTTAAAGGATAATCAGGTGCTGGAGTACGGCGCTTCAATTCCAAGGGATTATTGCGGGGTACATGAAGTTATATAACTAAAAAATTACTTCCAATGAAATAAATATTTGTCATTGTCTGACCCTTATTTCGCAAGAAAAAATTTTGCGATTTCGGGGTCTTTTTCCTGTTAAAACCTTGCCAATTAAGTAGTCTTTCGATTTTTTCTTCGTTGCCTTTCAGAAAACTAACTCGCTAATAGGCAGTATTTTAGAGAAAATCGTTTTGTTTGTATGAAGTATGTGATGTTAAAATATAGTTAAGCCAGTTTGATAAAAAGTGCCTAAGCATGGTATAAGTGTAGATGAAGCAGGGACATGCTGCTTTTTAATTTTGGGCTGCGATTTTCGGTAACCCATTATGAGAGGATTGAAATTTGAAGATGAATAATAATTTTTGGCGTGATTTACCGCGTCCATTTTTTATACTGGCTCCAATGGAGGATGTGACGGATGTTGTTTTTCGTCATGTAGTGAGTGAAGCAGCCAGACCTGATGTATTTTTTACCGAGTTTACGAACTCTGAGAGTTATTGTCACCCTGAGGGGAAACAGAGTGTGCGCGGACGTTTGACTTTTACAGAGGATGAACAGCCAATGGTAGCCCATATATGGGGGGATAAGCCTGAAAACTTCCGGAAAATGAGTATTGGTATGGCGGAAATGGGCTACCGGGGAGTGGATATCAATATGGGCTGTCCTGTACCTAATGTGACACAAAATGGGAAGGGAAGCGGCCTTATCCTCCGTCCAGAGGTTGCAGCAGAATTAATACAAGCAGCTAAAGCAGGAGGCTTGCCTGTAAGTGTAAAGACAAGGCTTGGTTTCACGGATGTTGATGAATGGAAAGGGTGGCTGACCCACATTCTGAAACAAGACATTGTTAATCTTTCCATTCATCTGCGTACAAGGCAGGAAATGAGCAAAGTGGATGCTCACTGGGAACTGATCCCGGAAATCAAAAAACTTCGTGACCAGGTGGCACCAGACACACTGCTGACAATAAACGGAGATATCCCTGACCGTCAAACTGGCTTACAGCTCGCCAATCAATACGGTATTGACGGGGTTATGATTGGGCGCGGCATTTTCAATAATCCATTTGCCTTTGAAAAGGAGCCAAAAGAGCATAGCAGTAAGGAATTGCTTGATCTCTTAAGGCTGCATGTGGATCTTCATGATAAATATTCAAAACTAGAGCTGCGTTCGTTCAAGGCTCTTCACCGCTTTTTCAAGATATATGTCCGCGCCTTTCCCGGCGCAGGTGAATTAAGAAATCAATTAATGAACACAAATTCAACAGATGAAGTCCGCACATTGCTCGATAAATTTGTATCAGAAAATCTCTAAGGGTACAGGATAGCAGGACTTGATTCCGGGAGTTTGAATGTTTCCTTAGCAGTTAATTGGCTGGTGTGAAGGCGGTATAGAACCGGATCCGCACCGCCAATTTTTTTGCTTTGTTTTTTGTCAGTACAGTACTCTTTTTTCATGATATTTAGTAGATTGCCCCGAATTGTTGCCGGAGGGAGCACGACTTATGCCAGTCTACTCTTGTGTTTCTTTGCAGCAGTGTAATAGTTAATTTTTTCAAGAATAAGCTCTTCCAGGGCGAATTTCGTTTAAATATAGTAAAATAGATAGAGAATGTTATAGACGAAAGGAATTAACTAACATGACATACAAAATGATTGTCCTCGATTTAGATGATACATTGCTGCGTAATGATTTGACGATTTCTCCAAGGACCAAGCAGGCCTTGATGGATGCCCAGGAAATGGGGGCTAAGGTGGTACTGGCTTCAGGGCGGCCGACTAGTGCGATGCTCCCGATTGCTGAGGAACTGAAATTAAAAGAGTACGGCAGCTTTATTCTTTCTTTTAATGGAGCGAAAATAATCAATTGCCAAACAGGCGAGGAATTGTTCAGCTCTACATTGCCGACTGAAACAATCCATCAATTATATGACATCAGCCGCAGAGAAAACGTCTTGATCCATACGTATGTCGGAGATACGATTGTGACTGAAGATGCAAATCAGTACACAGATGTTGAAGGCCAGCTGACTAACCTGCCAATACACGTTGTAGATAGCTTTAAAGAGGCTGTAACAGAGCCGGTTGTGAAAGCATTAATGCTTGAAGAACCTGACTTTCTTAAAAAAGTGGAAGAAAAGCTCCAGAAAGAATTTGCAGGAAGCTTAAGTGTAATGCGGTCAAAACCTTTCTTCCTCGAGTTCACTGAAGCAGATGTAACAAAAGGGACCAGCCTGAACTCTCTTATCGGCAAGCTTGGCATCAGCCGTGATGAAGTGATAGCGGTCGGCGACAGCAATAATGACTTATCCATGATTGAATTTGCAGGCCTTGGAGTTGCCATGGGAAATGCAACTGATGAAATAAAAGCAAAAGCAGATTTTATCACAGATTCTAATATGAATGACGGCGTTGCTAAAGTAGTTGAAGAGTTTATTCTAAAAACAGTATCTGTACAATAAACTGGGTCTTTTTGCTTTGGTAATTGTGAATACTTTCACATCACTTTCTTATAATGATGGAGCAGAAGCAGGGAGCCACAAGCAAAAATCTATCCGCAAGGCTGTTTTTATAAGCTTTGTTGCTATGAAACAAGTGGTTGATTTCCGCTCCCGGATGCTCGCTTTCCGCGGGGCGGGCGGTGAGGCTCCTCTGCTTCGCCTGCGGGAGTCTCATCTTCCCGCTAATCCCGCAGGAGTTTCTTATATTACGCTCCAATCAACCCGATTTAACAATGTGATTGCCTCATAGGACTCATCCAAAAACAACAATTTTTAAGAAAAGATCCATCCGCAAAAAGCAGATTTAATATTGTAGTAAGGCAGCTTCCGTCTTATCAGCGGAGTTGCCTTTTTTACCGTCAGCTCTGTTATAGTTCTATAGCTTTTCACTGCTTTAATACATAATCGTACAGGTAAATCTGTAAAACATGTCTCTGACGTGTTAAGCTAGTTATTCAATGGCCGGCAGGTAATGGGTATTGATGAAGGATACTGGAGATACAATATTAAGGGTTATACTTAATGTTATTTATTACAATAAAGTATAAGCAATAATGCTTTTACTTTCCAAGCAGGGGGAACTAAAGATGGTTATGGATAATAATGATATATTAATTAGATTGAGATATGCACTGGATATTAAAAATACAGATATGGTAAAGATTTTTAATCTCGGAGGCATCGAAGCATCTAAAGAAGAAGTCTTGAAAATGCTTATTAAAACCAAGGATAGTTATTATGATGAAGCGGGCAATGATGATCCGGAAGAAGAAGAGAATATAAAAGTCGATAATTACACGCTAGAATCATTTTTAAATGGACTTATTGTATTCAAACGGGGAAAACAGGAAACAAAACCTGGAGAACCTGAAAGACCGGCAATCACTATCAAAAATAATGGCAGCGTCAATAATGTCTTACTGAAGAAATTAAAAATAGCTCTATCATTAACAAGCGAAGATATGATTGAAATATTAGATGATGCAGGAGTCGTTATATCTAAGGGGGAGTTAGGCGCTTTATTAAGAAAAGAAGGACATAAGAATTATAAAGCTTGCGGTGATCGGTACGCCAGGAATTTCCTGAAGGGATTAGCTTTAAGTTACAGAGCATAACGGAATGCCAGTTTTAAATTTTGCGGGAAACATTTATTAAATAAATACTGTTTTGCTACATAGGTATGAATGAAGGCAGTCAGCCCATAGGGCGGCTGCCTTTACATTAGCTGGTATAAATAAAACACTAGCCTGTAGAATGGTTTGTACATAATAAACCTTAAACGCGTCAATTATGCAGGGTGCGGGTATAATATGATGTATGTGATATTTATCAGGATTCCTGGTTCTGGAAGAGAAAATAAGTGAGAACAATGCCGATGGTTTACTGTAAAACAAAGAAAGGGGAGAGATGATGACAAAAGAAATAAGTGAAACAGGCTGGAATTTTGACAATAGTTATGCACGCCTTCCTGAATCGTTTTTTACAAATATCCAATTAAATCCGGTACGCTCGCCTGAGCTGGTTATTCTTAATAAACCGCTGGCTGTATCATTGGGACTTAACGCTTTGGAGCTTCAAAGTCAAGATGGTGTAGAAGTGCTGGCAGGCAACCGCATACCTGAAGGAGGTATGGCACTTGCCCAAGCTTACGCCGGGCATCAGTTCGGGCAATTGAATATGTTAGGTGATGGACGGGCTTTGCTGCTGGGAGAGCAGATCACTCCTGGAGATGAGCGTGCTGATATTCAGCTTAAGGGTTCAGGCAGGACCCCTTATTCCCGCGGAGGAGACGGGAGAGCAGCACTCGGGCCGATGCTGCGTGAATATATCATCAGTGAAGCCATGCATGCACTCGGTATTCCTACTACCCGCAGTTTGGCAGTGGTGAAAACTGGAGAGACCATAATCCGCGAAACAGTGCTGCCGGGTGCAGTTATGACGCGCGTGGCTGCCAGCCATCTTCGTGTGGGAACTTTTCAATATGCTGCAGGTGCAAAAGCGGTAACAGCTGGAGAACTTCAAGCATTGGCAGATTATGCTTTGAAGCGCCATTTCCCAGAGGTGGAAAATGATGAAAATCGATATCTTTCCCTGCTTCAGGAAGTAATCAAACGCCAGGCTGCCCTGATTGCAAAATGGCAGCTGGCTGGTTTTATCCACGGTGTAATGAATACCGACAACATGGCGATAAGCGGGGAAACCATTGATTATGGCCCTTGCGCATTTATGGATGTTTATGATCCGGCAACAGTTTTCAGTTCCATTGATATTCAGGGACGCTATGCCTATGCAAATCAGCCGAATATAGGCGGCTGGAACCTTGCGCGATTCGCTGAATCCCTGCTTACTCTGCTGCATGATGATCCAAAAGAGGCTGTCAAGCTGGCCCAGGATGCAATCTCGGAATTTCCTAAGCTATATCACCAAAATTGGCTGGCTGGAATGAGGGCAAAACTTGGTTTGTTTAATGAAGAGAAAGAAGATCAAGCACTTATCGAAGATCTTCTCAGCATGATGCATAAATATAAAGCGGATTATACCAATACCTTCCGCGCATTAACATTGGATAAGGACACGGATCTGTTTGGTGCAGAGGAATTTGCTCATTGGCATGCAGCCTGGAAGGAGAGACTTGGAAGGCAGGAAGAATTGGCGGACTCATCGAAAGAGCTGATGAAGAGCAGTAATCCAGCCATCATCCCCCGTAACCACAGGGTAGAAGAGGCACTGGAAGCTGCAAATCAAGGAGACTACGGGGTGATGGAAAAGCTGCTTAAGGCACTTTCAAACCCATACGACTATTCACCTGAAATGGAAGAATACACGAAGCTGCCTGAAACAACAAACTGTGCTTATCAAACCTATTGCGGGACATGATGAGATAACCGTATTACATCGCTATAAATAAATTAGATTAATATTTTTGTTCAGGCTTGAGGCCTCTCCTTATACAAGGTGAGGCCTTAAATTTGTTGATCCATGATCCTGAGGATTTTTAGCTTTAGTAACCTGAATATTGCGGGTTATTAAAGCTAAAACATATAATAATTCTAGCAGAATTGAAAGATATTGGAGCGGATTAAGGAACTATCCAGGAGACTGGTATTCCAGGGAGCACTGGGTAACCTACTCCCTTGGGTCAATCGGCTCCAATGTAATCATCTCAAAAGGAATGGGTGGGCCGCCAAAGTAGTCGTAATCAAGGGCGCTTCCAAGGCCAGGAAGTTTGTGCGGGTTCCCGAAAGAACGCCGTGGGAATACCAATTTGCGGTAGATGGGCGGTGCCCTATAAGACGGTTAACAGCAAAGGATTAATGGACCGGATTTCTGTGTTTAGTGCGAAGGAGGGGAAGGTTGGTAGGGTTGTAATAAATTACCCTCCAATAGCATCAGCAACTTCTTTCTCGTATACTTTTTTCAGCTTTCCTTCGTCAGCCGTCCGATATTTCTTTTCTAATTTAGTGCGTAATAGTGACCAAATGTAGCCTTGTTCAAACATGTCTCTATCATATTTATGGTCTAATTCCTTTTGGGTTATTCCTAAGCTGTCAGCGAAGGCTGCTTTCGATGGTGGTGAATATTTTTCGAATTTATTAATATATCTATCTAGTTTTTCATTCTCTATATGCACATGATATTTATCTAATGCGATTGCTTTCCATATCTTATATGTATGTTCTTCTTGCTTTGATAATTGGACGACCTGTTTTTTGGACAAGTCTGTTTTGTTATATAATTTTTCTTGTACTAATGTGCGAATGATCCACTTTTTCTGTGAGTCATCATGCACCTTGAAATTTTGAGCTTCAGACAGAACTTCATCATACGCTTTTTTGTATTGACTATAAGAATAGTTTGCAAGATATTCTTGTTCTTTTTTGCTTTTTAGTTTAACAGTAATTTGATCAGGTGAATTTTTTTGACATCCTGTAATTGAGACTAGGCTAAAAGACAAAAGAAATATACTTACCAGGACCTTCATTGACGAGCTCCTTTAAATAGTATTTTCCTTATTTTAACATATGTCTTTGGTGTTGAATAGGCATTGGGGTTGCTGAAAACTTCTGTGATTTTTGGATTAAAAAAACACCAAAGACTCATAAACATATCTTCATCCTTTATTTAGCTTACATTTACAACGCTGACATACAAAAACAAAACCTATATTAGTAGTAAGGCATATGTGGAAAGAGAAGGGTCCGCCGTTAAGGAGGATTACTATGGACAAGTTTCAGGCTCTTATTATAAAATGACGGCGAACTTTAAAACGAGAGCAGAAGCAGTAAAAGTTGGTAAGGATCTGAAACGAAGAAAATTAATAAAGAATTATTCCTCAATTGAAAAGGGACGATTATTCAGCTGCAATTAAAGGTGCAGAATAATCGTCCCTTTTTAGAATCGTCATTGTTTCATTAAAGTATACGCTTATCCAAGAAGGATAACGCCTATTTTTGTTAAAGTTATTGTATGAAGGAGCAATTTTAGCCGATATTCAATTATGAAGAAACCAAGGGGGAAACTAATATGACAAAGAGAAATAGGAAGTTATCACTAGAACAGCGTGAAGAGCTGCTCAACACTTTGAAAGCCCGCTTTGAGAAAAACATGCACAGGCATAGAGGTCTTGAATGGGATAAAGTACAAGCTAAGATTGAAGCTAATAATGAAAAACTATGGTCGCTCAATGAAATGGAGGGAACTGGAGGTGAACCGGATGTCGTTGGACATGATAATAGGACGGATGAATACATTTTTGTTGATTGCTCAGCGGAAAGCCCTAAAGGCCGCAGAAGTGTTTGCTACGACCGGGAAGCGTTAGAGTCAAGAAAAAAGAACAAACCAGAAAATAACGCTATTGATATGGCTGCTGCTATGGGAATAGAACTTTTAACGGAAGAACAATATCGGGAACTGCAGAAACTTGAAAATTTCGATCTGAAAACTTCGAGCTGGGTGCAAACACCTGGCTATATTAGAAAGCTTGGCGGTGCCATATTTTGTGATTGCCGCTATGACACTGTATTTGTGTACCACAATGGAGCGGAATCTTACTATGCTGCAAGGAGTTTCCGTGGCATGCTCAGGGTCTGAACTTTGAACAAACATCTCAATTTGTATTTGAGGAATGGATTACCTGGGAAATTCTAATTTTTCTTCTTCAACTATGTGTTGTAAGATGAAAAATTGGATGCATCAGTAGCTCTTTTTTCGCAGCAGGCAGTTAGAATATAATTGAACAGCGCAGTCAATTCTGTACTTTTTTTACTGCGGATACGCTAGGCAAAGCACCTTGAAGTATTGCGTTTGGAGCAGAGTCCGCCATGAAAGTCCGGTAATGCTTTTTACAAAAAGCAATGCTTGCAATTTTATTATGTATAGATAATTTTTTTAAATTTCATTTCAAATGTTTATATTCAGTTCATAAATATTTTATATAATCTGCGTATCAAATGTTGAAAGGGTTAGATATCAATGGAAAGCATTACAAAATATAAGGAACCAGTTTTAGCTGATAAGAGCAATAAAATTCTGGTGATGATGGGTTTGATAATTGGACTGATTTTTTCTGAGCTGGATGAAACAGTGGTTAATACAGCAATGCCGACAATCATCCGTGACTTAGGCGGTTTAGCTGTGTATGGATGGGTCGGGGGCGTGTATATGTTAACAATGTCCGCATTCATGCCAATATTGGGGAAATTAGCAGATTTAATGGGACGCAAAAAAATATATTTAACAAGTATGGCATTTTTCATGGGCGGATCGATTGTCTGCGGGCTATCACATTCTATGACTCTTCTCCTTATTGGACGCGGGATTCAAGGGTTGGGTGCGGGAGGCTTAATGCCGCTTGCTATGACCATTTCAAGTGATCTCTTTCCCGTTGAGCAGCGGGCAAAAGTACAAGGATTCATGGGCCCGATTATGTTTATTCCGATGTTATTAGGACCATTGATGGGCGGGTATTTTGTCGATCAGGTGAGCTGGCATTGGATTTTCTTTGTTAATATTCCTGTTGGGATCATAGCAGCACTTTTTTTGGCAAGCGGATTGCGTGAAACAGCTATTAAGAAACAAGTGGTTATTGATTGGGGAGGGGCGCTGTTATTGGTTGCTTCAATAGTATCCTTGCTGATCACGCCTGTTCTTGTAGAAAACAATGGCTACACGTGGGACTCATCGCTTATTATTGGCCTGCTTTGCCTGGGAGCTGTTTTAATTGGAATTTTTATTTGGGTTGAGACCAAGGTAAAAGAACCAATTGTACCATTGCATTTATTTAAAAACCGCAATATTCTTGTGTTGTCATTAATTGTCTTTACTGTAGGCATCGGCTTGATGGGATCTTTTTCCTCATTCCCTTATTTTGCACAAAACGTGCTGGGACTGACTCCGACAGAAGCTGGCTATTTGACATTGCCAATGATGGTTGGAGCAGTTGGGTCAGCTATGGTAAGCGGTTTTCTGCTCACAAAAGTGCGCTACCGTGAACTATTTGGAATTGCATTTATCATGCCGATTATCGGATTTTACCTGTTTTCTCATATGAGTATTCATACAACCATTACTCAAATAATTATTTTCTTTTTCATTACAGGTCTTGGGTTAGGAGTTTTGTTTGGAGGAGATAATCTCATTGTTCAGGAGTCTGTTGAAAAAGAAAATAAAGGAATTGCCCTTGCGACTGTTCCGTTATTTCAAACTATTGGGGCAACAGTCGGAGTCAGTCTCTTTGGGAATTTGTTATCCTCCACCCTTACCTCTAAATTGAACAGCTTAGGTGATAAACTTCCTGAAAGTATGACTGCAAATATGAAAAATTTAGCTGCAGCAGGTGTTCCTCACGGGTTGCCGGCAGGGCTATTAACACAAGTTAAAACATTATTCATAGAAGCATTTCAGCATATTTACATGTACTCATTTATCATCGCGATCATTGCGTTTGTTTTGACATGGTTTTTGAAGAAAGAAGTATTATCACCCAAATCTGATGAAGAGATTTAAGGAAATTTTTTCTTGTTTCATAATCGGGGAGGGGATTAATCTGTATACATCCGCATATTATCCATACAGTATGTTATAATGTAAACAAACCTTTGAAGTCTTAAATTTTTTTTACATTACCTGTTTCATCTCCCTGCTCTAATAATGAGCAGGGTTTTTTTATGCTATAAAAGAATAAAAAAACAAGCTCTTAAAAAGAGCTTGTTTGCGTCATTCATATAAAATTAAGCTTTTTGAACGTTTGTAGCTTGGGGTCCGCGTTGACCTTGCTCAACGTCAAAAGTAACTTTTTGGCCTTCGTCTAAAGATTTGAATCCTTCAGATTGGATAGCAGAGAAATGTACGAATACGTCGTCTCCACCTTCGCGTTCGATGAATCCGAATCCTTTTTCTGCGTTAAACCATTTTACTGTACCTTGTTCCATTTTTGTTGCCTCCTAGTGCGTTAAAACACAATGTATTACTATCCTTGCCCAAAGTGATTCTCAAGAAGAAAAGTCCATATCTGTACTATCCCATTACACCGAACAAAAATAATTCTTTCTTATCATAACAGGATGCTGAAGATATTGCAAATTAATGGGGGCAGAACATATCTGCTTCCTCCGTGATTTAGTTTGTGGGGGGGGAACTATGAACGTAATATTTAATAGTTCCTCTCCTATCGGCTGCTGAAGCCATTTGTGGATTAATGGTAAAATTAAGAAGATAAAAGAAAAAAATACAAACTGATTGCACATATGAGTTTTTATTACTAAAGGAGGTACATTACTATGGATTTCGAAACAGTTATGCAGGAGCTTGAAGGCTTGGGTAAGGAACGCACCAAGAAAATATATATATCCAATGGTGCCCATGAGCCGCTGTTTGGCGTGCCGACAGGGGCTATGAAGCCAATTGCCAAAAAAATAAAAATTAATCAGGGTCTGGCTGAAGAGCTCTACTCCACAGGCAACTACGATGCCATGTACTTTGCAGGCATTATTGCAGA
Source organism: Bacillus sp. MUM 13 (assembly GCF_001866725.1). NCBI lineage: Bacteria > Bacillati > Bacillota > Bacilli > Caryophanales > Bacillaceae > Bacillus > Bacillus sp. MUM 13. Next base: position 59,054 of record NZ_MLYQ01000038.1, on the reverse strand, counting down.
TCCGAAAGCAATGACAGAGGCAGATTTTAATCGCTGGATGGATGGTGCGTATTTTTATATGCTGTCCGATTATGTGGTGTCAGTAACTTTATCAGAGTCAAGTATGGCGCAAGACGTTGCCGATAAATGGATTGCCAGTGGTGAAGAGCTGAGAATGTCAGCAGGCTGGAGCTGCTACTGCTGGCTATTAGGGAATCGCTTAGACAATGAGTTTTCTGAAAGTAAGATTTTGAATATGCTTGATCTTGTAAAAAAATCTATTCATGATTCCCAAGAACGAGCGAAATCTGCTATGAATAACTTTTTATACACCACTGGGACTTCCTATTTGCCCCTGCATGAAAAGGCAGTTGAGACTGCAAAGGCAGTAGGTACAGTTGAAATTCAGCGTGACAATAAAAAAAGCAGTTTCCTGAACGCCTGCGAAAGTATTCAAAAAGAAATTGATAGAGGGAGGATTGGGTTCAAACGCAAATATGTAAGATGTTAAAAGTAACTCGCATAAGGTTAAGCTTGAAATTACATCACATAGATTGAAGACGCATCTTTCGGCAATGAAACCCCCTGTTTCTTTTGAATGCCTCGCTGACTAAACGAAAATATTTCCTTCGATTTTGTTTTTAGAGAGAAGAGCGGTTATTCATCAATAGGTACAGGCTGATTGAGCAGGGATTTACGTTTTTTTTCTTGAATTTCTATTGTCAAAAGTAATGTATTCGAGGGGAGATATTTATGATTATTAAAGGTTTTGGGGGAGTATTTTGGAGAACTAAAAATTTGGATGCTACAAAAAAATGGTACAGTGAAGTTTTCAAAATCAAAATAGAAAATTGGAATGGGGCCATTATTAAACCCCACTCAGAGAATGAAACGATCTTTTCTTTCTTTGCTGAAGATGACAGTTACTTTCCTGCAGAACAGCAAGTAATGCTGAATTTCCAAGTTTATAACATTGATGAGACTATTAAGCATCTTGAAGAGATTGGGGTACCTCTTGTAAAAGAAAGGGAGAGCAGTGAGTATGGAAAGTTTATCTGGATTGAAGATCCCGAGGGCAGACTGATAGAGCTATGGGAGAAATAATAAACGTCATATTTTATGAAACGGGCGATTCTTCATTAAGAAGAATCGCTTTTTCTTGTTTGAGTAACAGGCAGGTGATGAAGGGATTTTAATTGATGTTCTAGAATATACATATTTAGGGAATTAACAGAAGGGAAATGAAATATGGGCAGAAATCTAATGTCTTATTTAATCATTTTTTTAGGAATGCATTCTTTTGGGTTCTTGGTTTATTTCACAATCTTTAAAAACTCAACAAAATAAACAAAATATTATAACTCAGGAAGAAAAGCAGAGATATGAGTTATACACACCAAACGGAAGCAACATCATTTTATTTGATAGGCTCTGTTAATATTGAATGTTGAAAAATAAACAAAATAATGGGAAAGATTAAAAAATGGAGGCTTCTCTATCTTGTTTCTAAATAGGCTTGATTTATTTCAGCCGACAATTTTCCCATAGGAAATGATTATTAATCCACAAATCAATGCTACCCCGATGAAGGTAAATAGAAAGAACAGCGGAGAACCTACTACCCCGAAAGCCACTTCTTTTTGAAGTGTTTTAATATTTTCCCAAGAGTTCTCAATATCGGGCTTATAATTCCTTGTTTTTATATAGCCAACTACCATTGTTCCAACTATATAGACTAAATGAATTATAAAGGAAATAACTAATGATTGAATAATAGTCTTCAATTCAGCAACACTCCTCATAACCTTATCTTCCATAATAAACCATAAAGGATATTTTAGTAAACAGCACACTAAAAGAGGACTATATACTAATCTTTGATTGGCGTAAACTATCCTAGGGTATCCGTCATTTCAAAAACAAATGATTAGAGTAAGAATTCTCTAATATGTTGTTTAGTGCTTTTGTTACTACGACTATGCACAAATAACCTTTAACTGAGCCATTTGATAAAAAAAGCGGGGAGTATTGGCGGAGATTTATTGAGAAGGACGGGGACCCGACTAACTGGAAAAAAACCATAGCCAGTTTCTCAGCATTAATGCATCAAACTTAACTAAAGGGCAGGAACATGGCAAAGCAATTACTTTTTATTTATGGTGATAAAGTGATACCTGCTAGTGCGGTTTTAATTTTGTATATTCGAGGATTTTTATATATAAAAAGATTGGGGTGAATATATGTTAATAAAGACGGATGATGAAATTGATTTATATATAGAAGTGAAGGGGAAAGGAATACCATGTATATTTCTCCACGGAGGGCCTGGATATTGGAGTAAATCGTTTAGTGAAACAGCAGGGAGTCTTTTAGAAGATCACATGGAAATGATTTATATGGATCAAAGAGGGTGCGGGCGATCTTCATCTAATACGAAAAATTATTCTTTGAAAAGATTACTGAAGGACATTGATACTGTCAGATTGAAATTAAATATTGATGAATGTTACTTAATGGGTCATTCATTCGGGGGGATTCTCGCTGTAAACTACGCTTATTATTTTAGTCAATATACAAAAGGATTAATATTATCAAATGTAACCCTAAACATGGAGGCATCCTTTCGCCATCAAATAAAAAAGGGTTCAAAAATTTTAGACATAGAACAAATGGAAGTGGAAGGTAATGATCTTATGAGTACGTTCTATGGCATTCAAAGTGAATTATTAAAACGGGATATTTACTTTTCTCTTCAATATAAAAACATAAAAAATAAAACAATAATAGATGAAATTGATAAAGAATTAATGCCTCACCCATATTTTCAGCAATATATATTATCGGAGGAGGAATATTTTAAAGACTTTACTTTGCTTACGAAGGAGATTAAAAAGCCCGCTTTAATTTTATCCGGGCTATACGATGATGCTATAGGACCAGAACACCATCTCTCTTTTAACTTTAGGGAAGGTATTAATTGTGTATTGGATAGCGGACATCACCCATTTATTGAAACTCCTGGTGAGTTTGCGCAGGCAATTATACAATTTTGTGAAATGAAAAATTAAACTTCATAAAGTTGACAAACTTCGGAGCTTTGACAAATTATTTTCTATATGTACAGGTGATTTTGTTAGAGGTGAGTTCTTAAATAGATGCATACTACTGATTTCGGTGTATAAGTGTCATTATCAGGAAATTTGCATGATTAATAACGCAGGGGTTACTTTTTAACCATTATTTCTTGAAATGGAATAAATATCTACTATAATAGTAATGAGTATATTTTCCTAATTGAATTAAAAAAGGCAAATTCATTGAAAAATGGAGACGCAAAGCTAGAGGGACTAAGGCGTAAAAGCTATGTCAGCCAGTTGCCGGTAAGCAGTAAACGTGAGATTTATCGGTCGAGTGATAGGTCTCTTTTTTGTGTGCAAAAAAGCATAGGTTACAGGAGTTAGACGATATTTTTAAAATCAGCGAAAGCCTTTTGGAAAGCAGCGGGTAAATACAGAGATCTATAGGGAACAACTTTGAGTACAGAATATAGCGAATGAAGTATGGTTCACAGCATAATTTTCCATAATGAAAGATGCTGCAATAGCATCCAGATAGTAGTTATTGGCTGCAGAGCAATGGATAGAGGAGCATAAACAAAGAAGAAAACCTTCATATATGTGCGGATAGAATAAAAAAATACAAAATGACCAGTGAATAAAAAGTAGTTCACTATATTGGGGGTGGAATGATATATCATGGAACATATTTATGACTTTACAGAAGATGATTTACGAAGGGCATTGGAAAACGAAGAATTTCTTCTTTACTATCAGCCTAAAGTTAACTTGTTTTCCGGGAAAATTACAGGTGCGGAGGCACTTATCCGCTGGGCATGTCCCATAAGAGGCATTGTTTCGCCTTTAGAATTCATTCCTCTGGCAGAAGAAACAGGATTAATTGTTGAAATTGGGAAATGGGTAATCCGTACAGCGTGCAGGCAAATGAAGGAGTGGCAGGAAAAGGGCTATCCTTCCATGGTCATTTCGGTGAATTTGTCTGCGCTTCAATTTGCCCAGGCAAACCTGGTGGAGACGATTACTGTTATTATCAAAGAAACTGGACTAGCTCCTGAGTTTTTAGAGATTGAAATTACTGAAAGTATGACAATGAATGTAACTGCTGCTCTCCCTGTATTAAGAGATTTAAAACAGTCCGGTGTGAAGATCAGTTTAGATGACTTCGGAACAGGCTATAGTTCTCTTTCTTATTTAAAAGAATTTCCTATAGATAAAATTAAGATTGATCAAAGCTTTGTCCGCAGCTGTACAGAAGAACCCAAGGATGCAACAATCGTAAAAGCAATAATTGCGATGTCCCATCAGCTTGACTTGGAAGTAGTGGCTGAAGGGGTGGAAACAAAGGAGCAGCTGGCATTTCTTCAGAGCAATCTTTGCGATATGGGACAAGGATACTTTTTCAGCAAGCCGTTGCCCCCAAAGGAATTTGCGGCAAACATATCTAAAATTGAAAAAATGATTCAAATCGCCGGAAATACTCATGAAATATGCCGGCAAAGATGGCTGGAGACAGAATTGGAGAAATCCCGCCAAGATCTGCAGGATACTGTAAACCAGCAGCAGGGGCTGATTTTTAAATTTATTAAGAGGGATAATCGATACATTTACACCCTGTGTGCAGGTGAATTACTATCACATGCAAAGATATTGCCGGAACAAATCATTGGAAAAGAGGTTTTTGATTTTCTTTTATACGAAGAAGCTGTCATTAAGCATACTTATTATGAAAGAGCCTGGAGAGGAGAAAATAACCTCACATACGAAGGGCATATCAATGGGATTTGGTATATTGCCTCGTTGCGCCCTATCTGGAAGGATGGCCAAGTTATTGAGGTTATAGGGTCGTGTGCGGATATAACGGAAAGAAAAATGCACGAAGATAAGTATAAAAGATTTGTCGAGTTAAACCCAGAACCAATCATAGTGTACCAGCAGGGAATCATTCAATATGCCAACCCGGCTTGCACAAAATTATTAGGGGCCGCATCCTTTGAAGAGCTGGCCGGAAAGTCCATTATGGAATATTTTCATCCTGATTCTGCCGCGTTGATTGAAAAGAGAATTCATGAAATGAACAAGATAGGTATTGCAATTCCGCCGACTGAAGAAAAAATTAAACGTCCGGATGGATCAATTATTGATATTGAGGTGACTGGTATTACCATTATGAATGAGGGAAATCTCTCATTTTTGATGATGTATCACGATATTACATGCAGAAAATGCAAGGAAGAAGCATTGCAAAAAAGTGAAACTAAATTTCGCCGTTTAGCTGAAATTTCAAAAGTTGTGTAGTCTGAATTTAGTTACCATTCTTCAAGCATTTTAAGCGCTTTTGGTCCAAGTAAGCAGGAAGAATATGTTCGCGGTATCATTTAAATAATCACTGAACACTCAGGTTGAGAAACCGGGTGTTTTTCATTTTTCGGGATCTATCAATAGTGTAATAAAATTCACCTGTAATACCCAGAACAAAAGGGGACCACTAGGTTTTAAAGGTTTATGCTGCTGCCTAAAGGGAAAAAAGAATCTGGTAGATGATTTCAACAGGAGGAATGCCAGATGGTTAAAACAATTTTCATTACTGGTGCAGGTACAGGGCTTGGAAGAGGGGCTGCGCTGGGACTTGCCAGTGAGGGGCATCATGTAATTGCCACTACAGAATTGACTTCCCAGAAAACGGATCTCCTCAGGGAAGCAGAGGAAAAGGGCCTGGACATGGATGTTTTTAAACTTGATATTACCAATCCGCGGGATCTAGAGCAGATTGAAAACTATGATTTTGACGTCTTTGTAGCGAATGCTGCGATCAATGAAGGAGGACCTCTTGGAGAGGTGCCAATGGACAGATTTCGTGCACTTTTCGAAGTGAATGTTTTTGGGACGCTTGAAACAGTACAGATAGCTGCAAGAAAGCTTGTGAAGAAAGGAAACGGAAAAATCATCTTCATGAGCTCGATGGCAGGCATTTCTGCAACACCATATGTTGGGCCTTACACAGCCACAAAGCATGCGATTGAAGGTATTGCCCAGACCTTAAAGGCAGAGCTTGAAGGGTTTGGGGTGAAAGTGGCTACAATTAATCCAGGAGCATTCAATACTGGTTTTAATGATCGAAGCGCAGAGGAAAAATATAAATGGTATGATGAAGAAAAAAACTTTACAAACAAAGAAGATATGAAAAAACAAGATGAGCAGCTGAAGAATCAATTTGATCCAGAAGATATGATTAAAAAAATGATTGAAATCATTCCGGCTGATGAACATAAATTCCGTACCGTCTATCCCGGGGAAACGGAAAAACAGCTGAAGAAAACAGAACAAGAACGCTGGAACATGAACATTTAAATCATGATTTAAAAAGGCGCCGGCCCTTGGCCAGGCGCCTTTTAAATATTTCACTTTAGCATTGAAACTTAAATCTGCAGTGTACGGCGTATTTCATATACTCATTATTATATGTTAGTTGTATCCCCGTTCACCGAATGGCTGCAGCTCTTCCAGCCATTTCTTCTCAAGATCACCCAGTGCTTCCTTCTCGTTATAATAAGGGACGTCTTTCTTTTTCAATACCTCCAGCACCTCAATTGTGAAGGCATTCCTGCCGAATTCCTTCCATTCTGCCTGCAGTTTTTTATTGAAATTCACGCCATTTTCGAGACTGAATAAAACACCATTAAGAGTTTTTAAATTGCGGGTGCTGCCCACGAAAATTTTCTGGTTTCCTGTATTCTTAATTTGGTATACACCGGCTTCAATGGTTATTTCTTTATACTGCTGTTTCAGTTCCTTTTTGCGGTCCATACTTTTTCCTCCTGTACTCTTGCTTAACCGGCATCGACCGGAAGTATAACCGGGGTTTAATGTTTCGAGAGAGGGAACTCCCAGTAAAAGGTAAGCCCCATCCGGAAGTCTACTTTTTCAGCCAATACTCGCTTCCATCAGGATGGCGGTCAATAAATCCATATTCAATCAGGTATCTTCTGATTGTTGCATAATCATCATACATTTCCTTGAGAATCTGATTTAAATTCCTTTCATCATATACCTTTTCCGCTTGGAGCCTGTTCGCGATTTCCCGTAAAACGGCTAAACGCTGCTTTTCTTTGGAAGGGAACCTTTTTAATCTCCTGTCCGTTCCATCAGGAAAGAATTTGCGGATAATATCAGCTTGTTCTTCCTGTGTAATATCGTACCTGCTATCAATCATTTTCGCCGTTTTGTGGGGGGAGACAAAAGCAGGGGCATGCTGGTCTTTTTCTTTCAGCAATTCCATCATGGCCAGAAATATTTTTGCCTGGCGTTCCTTTTCCTTTAAGGCAAAGCGGTGATGCCGGATTGTCGATGTACTTCCAATGCCTGCTTCTTGCTGAATATCTTTATCATTTTTCCCCTGATAAAAAAGGCCGAGCAAATGATTTTGGTGATCGGTCAGCCCTGTCAGCTTCTTATCAAGATGTATTAAATAATTGAAAACCGAACCATGTTCCATCTCGATATGAACACGTATATATCTTTGTGCTTCATAAAAAATGCTTTCGTGCTGATATATGACTCCGTTTTCAGTCCTTTCGCCGCATAACAGGCAAATATACGAACCATTTTTTGGGATATACCCCTGCTTAAGCTCTTGCAGCGAAGCATTCCAAAATAAATCGGATAATTCCAAGATATCACCTTCTTTAAGATTAAATAAACAAAAAATAAATTTGTTTGTTATATAGCAAATATTTTATAACTACGTTTAATATATGTCAATATAATCCGCATGTTCCCAAAACTGTACAAAAAGCATACCCTACATTAACCCGCACATACATCGAAGGAAGTGACCTATATGTGCAATATGCCTATTCAGATTATTAACGTTGGCGGTTCAGCAACAGTTCAATTCGGGAACTCGATTAACAATTCACCCAAATCCACTTCCAAAAATTTTCACGGCTCAGGCTCCAACAACTCCGGGGGCTTCATAACCAATAATAATCTTTTCAGCATTACAAATGGGGAAAATTCGAGTGTGGTTGACCAGCCATCAGCATGCTAAGAACAGTTACAGTTTGCCCGCCTTTTGGCTGGGCTCTTTTTTTTGCCTAATTACCCGATAATGACTTTTACGGAATGATAATAAAGAAGAACTTTGGAGACGATAATAAACGGATAAATGGGCTTTTTAGAAAGGAGTGAGAAGGAATGAAGAGAAAGTTACTGGGCATGTGTATGATGTTTTTAATAGCTGCAGGTGGATGCAGCCAAAACAAGGGGATTGATGACAATGATCGAGGCAAACAAAACGTCCCTAATGATGTAAACTATCCAAGCCAGGTTCCAAATAGAACACCCATTGACACACAAAGACAAATTGAAATGAATATCCCGCCAAGTCCTGCAAATGAGTGATACCTTTAGATTCTAAAATCTTTCTTGATGGAGATAAAATGAAGTAAGCCTAATTAGCCGCAAGTGAGTATGGGATTTCTTGGATACAGAAATCCCGCACATCATTATGATTTGATATGGTAGAATTAAAGCAGTGAATTTCTTCCATTAATTAGCAGGTGAAAGGGGTCCTCCATGAGCGATTTATCAAGATCAAAAATTTCATTAGCCGAGAAAAGAGAAGTGTTTCATAAAGAGCTGGATATTCTAAGAGAAAAAAGACTTATACCGAAAACAGATTACATAAGAATCGGCAGCGCATATGAAAGGCATTATAATCAGGTACTACATCAGGCGATGCAGGAGGACAGCCAAAAGGCCGAAAACTATAGTCAGGATGTGCCTGCAAGCAGCACTGATACAAATCGAGCTGACAGTGAACAGCCCGTCAATCTGGCCGCCAAAACGCCGCAGGTAAATATCGCGGCAGAAACACGGAAATATCCCGAGATAAACGAAAAAGAGAAGAATCCAACAGCGGTACCTGATTCTGCAGCCCTCAGCAAGCAGGCACCTGCTAAGCCTGCAAAAACGGCTGAACAAATCAGGGAAAGAAACATTGCAGCAGTTTTGATAGCTGGAGTGGTTTTTCTTCTATTTGGCGGGCTTATTTTGGCCACTTCCACATGGGGGGCTTTAAATTCTGTTCTTAAGGTTTCACTTATAAGTCTGGTATCGGTTTTCTTTGCTGTTATGGCATTTATCTCTGCGAAGCTGAAAATCAGACAAACTGCTTTTGCGTTTTTGACATTGGCCGGGATGTTTATCCCAATCGCTATTTTGTCAGCTTCCTATTATAAAATTTTCGGAGAGTACTTATCGCTTCAGGGAGAAGGAAGAGGGCTTCTTGGATTTATGGGCGGTCTGGTGTGTTTGTTTATCTACTATAAAATCGCCGCTTTTTTTAAGTCGAAAGTGTTTATTTTTATTTCGCTTGCGACATTTGCAGCAACAAGTTATTTTGGATTATCCTTCATTACACCTTCGATGGAGATGTTATTTCTCCTATTAGCAGTATTCAATCTGCTCCTGGTTTGGAATGTGAGTAGTCTTAAAACAAGAAAAGTCCTGCAAATATTCCGGTCATATATATTTCAATTTATCCAATTTAAGATTATAGCTGAAACCTTTGTGATCTTAACTTTATTTGAAGGCAACTGGCTGTATTCCATGTCTGTACTATTATCTTCACTCGTATTCTTGATATTATCTTTGAAATACAAAGGCAAATATTATGATTATGTTTTCAGTGCATTATTTAGCTATGGATATTTCCACTTAGTTTACACGTCTTTCCTTGAACAGGCAGACATTGTTGCAATAGGGCTGCTTCCAGTCATTTTTGCGGTAATTTGGCTGCTGCTGTCAAGGAACAAGCATCCTTTATCAACAGATTTTCTTTACACAAGCATGATTGCATCAGCATTGGTTTTCATCTATATGAATGGTCTTTTTTTTCAAGAAAACTATGCTCAAATGGCAATTGCACTCTTTATCATGATGGCACAGTTTGTTTCAATTGCGCTTTTAACAGCAAACAAGGTGTTCACTTATCCGGCAGCAGTGCTTATTAATCTTGCACTCTATGACTTGGCTATGGCTAATCACTTTACCATTTCACAAACATTGACTATGATGTTTGCCTTTTCAGCAGTCTTATTTGCTGGCGGCTATCTGTTTAATACAAGTAATAGATGGCGCTTATTCAGGGAAAGCACCTTATATATTGAAGGAAGCCTCATCTTCCTTCTCACTTTGGCAAAAGTGGCGGGTGAAGAGTGGCTAACAGCTTGTCTGTTCCTTTTAGTGATTTCTGCACTATTCTTTATTGCCTATGGAAAGGAACAGAAGGCAGCTCGCGAAGTTTGCCGATATGGTTTTCCAGTCAGTGCTTGTTTATCTCTGCTTCTGTCTTATTTGTACTTAACGGAGAAAAGCGCCTGGTATGATGGCCATATTGCTGCAAGTATGCATTTAATGATGACGGCCCTAATAGCCATTAGCGCAGGGTTTTTGCTGAGAAAACCATACAGCGGCTATTTTTCGGTATTTTTTATCAGCGGGCAAGTTCTTTCGTTCATCTCACATCTTTTGATTTATACAGATGGCTTAAATCCGTATGGCTCTGCAGGTTTAATGCTTGCCGCAACGATGATAAATATTTTATCCGTCCGTCAATATCAAAGGCACTATCTATGGCTGGCTGTTTTATTTACGGGATCTGGGGCCTATGGATATATATTGGACGCCCTTGACTTCAAAAATCAGAATTACACAATTGCATGCTGCCTTGCAGCTCCATTGTTTTTTTATCTTATCAGTGAAATTGCAGGCAGGTATTCACGAAGCGGAAAGCTGTATTTCTTCTGGTACAGCCATCTGCTCAATCTAGCAGCTATTCCAGCAGGCTGCCTGATGATCATTGTGACTGGTGCTTCACCGTTTTTATATCTGTTTGTACTGGTGCTTTACCCGTTGTGTGCAGCAAGGACAGTGATCAATCGCGAAAGGTTTATTTTTGCGTATGCGGGATTTGCAGCCCTTTACTTGCAGGTATGCTTATTTTTCAGGGAAGTTCAAAAAATGGATTATTTTACTTCGGTTACAATGTCCATTACAGCGGCAATCATTATCGTTTTATGGTTTGTGTTTAAAACATGGAAGAATATAATCGAGTGGTATTTAATTCCATTTCTGTTGCTGACAAGTGCAGCGTACATGATGGAATCTTATACAGCAGGCTTTCCGCAGGAGATGGAAGTTGTCTGGACAGGGGGTGCAGCTGTTTTCCTGGCCTTTACGCTGTATCTCCTGATGAAGAGAAAGTGGGAAAACCTTGCTTCGCTTCCTTTATTGCTGGCTCTTATATTCTTTTCGAATTATGGCAGCAGCTTGCCGGTCAGCGGGGGGATTGGCCTTACTTTAAGCTTAACAGCAATCATGCTGCTTTTGAGCAGAAGCCGCTTTAAGGGATTGATAAAAAGAGAAGCATCAAAAACATTTGTTGATGCGTACCGTATATTTGGCTGGCTGTTTTTGTTGAGCCTTCAGGTTAGACTAGTATCATCTGTATTCCGATACACCACATTGGAAATTCTAGCAGCTTGTCTGATAGCGGCTTACTTTGGGATTATCAGAATGTGGACAGAAGGACAAATGGAAAGAAAAATTTATATGGCGGCATTATTTACTGCAAGCCTCTATCCTTATTATCTTGTTATGGAACAAATACCTGTTCCTGAGATACTATCCATGGAAGTACTATTAATACCGGTCATGGTGATTTCCTCGATTCTGCTCAGGAAGATATTCTATTATGGAAAAACCTCGCAGCTGATTGAGCTGCTGATTGTTGCATTCGTCTTTTTGATTTTAGTGGCAGATAGTATGGCAGGCAATACAGTAAATGATGCCATTGTAATTGGCGCCATTTCTCTTGCCTCCATTTTAACCGGATTTTTCATGAAGTATAAATCGTATTTTTTGTCAGGGGGAGCAGTTCTTGTATTCAATGTATATATGAATACAAAGTCTATGTGGGGCAATCTCCCGTGGTGGCTGTATCTGATTATTGGCGGTATTTTGATGATAGCTGCCGCGAGTTTTCTGGAATGGAAAAAGCAAAGGGAGCATACAACCTCGAAAGAACTTCTTGATAAGAATAAAATGAAGATAAAAAACTGGTTCAGTAAATGGAAATAATGAACAAAGAAGCAGGAATCATTTTGATTCCTGCTTCTTTATCATGACTTATCACTAAATGCACTTCGGCTTAATTGCGCTCAATAAGCTTATTAAAATTCACCTTACTGTTAAGCGATAGCATAACGGGTATACCCGCGAGCATGACTGCAAATTCTCCCGCCGCAGTTGTCAGCCAGGTCAGCAGGAACGGCAGGCCAATGGCCAGGTGAAGCTCCAGTGCGATAAGGAACATTGTAATCGTGAAAACAATGGTATTTATAAACATGCGGAGCAGCACATTTTTAACAAATCGTGCAGTCAGTATCGCAATCAGCAAACTTATCACTGATTGCCCGACTCCAAAAATCAAGTCATAGGCAGCCGTTGGCGAAAAGAAGTCGGTTATGATAACACCCAGGATGATTCCCAGGAAGAATTTCTTATTGAACACAACAAGATGATTAAACATCTCGGAAATTCGGAATTGGATGCTGCCATATCCAAATGGCGCAATGGCCAATGAGACGGCAATATACAAGGCGGCCAGGATGCTGTTGGCGACCATGGGCTTAATGTTCATAATCTCTTATTCTCCTTAGTTTTTTTGCGTGGGAGGGTCACGAACCACGTTAGTTTATTAACACTCAAAGTGTAATAGTATAGTAAAATGAATGTTTCCGTCAATACATTGGTTATAATTGCATAGGAAATGTTTGATTGAAATTAATTTTAGGCTAAAAAGTAGAAATGAATCCGGAAATTTTAGTATAGTAGAATAAACTTTGATTCATGCCGGCCTGCCCCGCGAAATATTATGAAATAGGGATGATGAATTTGACACTGCAAAAAAATCTTGGTTTGGTGGTCGATGTCGAAACAACTGGCTTAAGCCCAAAAAGCGATGAAATCATTGAGCTTGCCTTAAAGCTGTTTTCGTATGATGCAAATAGCGGTGAGGTTCTGGATATAGTCCAAGAGGCTTCGTATTTAAGAGAGCCATTATCATATTCTGCAAGACAAAATTACAGCAGTGCTTATAAGATACATGGAATTCCTTTTGAATCAGTGGAAGGAAAGAGCTTTTATGATGAAGAAATTTCCGGTTTGTTTGCTAAGGCAGATACGGTTTTTGCCCATAATGCATCGTTTGACCGCAGCTTCCTTTATCATATGTACCCAGAAATAAATGAGATGAAGTGGCATTGTACGATGAGAGGGGTGCCTTGGAAGGAATACGGATTTCTTAACAGCAAGCTGCTGACACTTCTTCAATTCCATAAAATAGCAAATCATCAGACACATAGGGCCCTTGACGATATCACCTACCTGCTTGAGCTTCTTAAACAGCAAAATCCGAGCGGCATCCCCTATCTAAAAGAAGTACTCGAACGCGGCCACATGAAGAAATATAAACCTGCATCTCAAAAGAGTACAAGTTCATTTCCAAGGAAATCAGGAACCAGGAAAACAGGAGATCATTTCAGCTTTTAATAGGGTGGCTCTTAAACTCCATCAATTAGCGGATTTTTGAGCCTCTCTTTTTTATGCATTATATCCCGTCACAGGCAGCAAGTCTCCTTGGTGCAATAAACCAGGCGACGATTTCTTCGGGTTACTTTTTCTTTGAACATTGAAAAAATTTTAATGTATTTTCATACTTAATGTAGTGCTTAGGGCTGATTATGTGTAAGATGTAAATAGGGAAATTTTTTTTAAAAGTGATATGTCAGAAGGAGATAAAGTAGAAAAATGAGTGCAGTTAAAGATTATTTGCAAAGTAAAGGATTTTCAAGGCTGATTACGCTGTTTATACTGGTGGTTTTTTTATTTAGCATAGGCAAAATGCTGAATTTGCTTCTATTTACGTTCATTTTCACCTTTCTTATGGGAAGGATGCAAAGCTTTATAACACGGCATTTAAAAAAAATCATCAATATAAGCCCGAAATTTGTCATCAGTACCTTATATATAATTGTTGTCGCCACGGTTGGAATCGTTCTATATAAATATCTTCCGGTCATTACTTTGCAGATTACAGAGCTTGTCAAGCAGATGCTGCACTTTTATCAGCATCCTCCGGATATCAGGGCGATCAGATGGATCATTGATAATATCAACAGGCTCAAATCTCCTCTTGACGTACAAAAGCAAGTCAATGCACTATACATATATTTATCCGATATCGGGAAGCTGGCTTTGCAGATCTTTTTAGCAATTTTGCTGAGTTTGTTCTTCCTGCTTGAGAAGAATAAAATCATCGCTTTTACAACAAAATTCAAGCATGGAAAATTTAGTGACTTCTTCATTAACATTGCCCACTTTGGAAGCAAGTTTGTTAATTCCTTTGGCAAAGTGATTGAAGTGCAGTTTATCATCGCTGCCACAAATGCCATTGTTTCTACCATTGTTCTATGGATTTTAGGATTTCCGCAGCTGATCGGGCTGGGCCTCATGATTTTTTTCCTTGGGCTTGTGCCTGTTGCCGGCGTCCTGATTTCACTTGTTCCGCTTTTAGTCATTGCCTATAGCATCGGCGGGATTACAAAAGTCGTTGCGGTAATTATTATGATCATTGTGCTGCATGCTCTGGAAAGCTACATCCTTAATCCGAAGTTCATGTCGGCAAAAACAAATCTTCCATCTTTCTTTACATTTATCGTGCTCATCTTTTCTGAGCATTTCCTTGGAACATGGGGGCTGATTATTGGTATTCCGATTTTTATTTTCATACTGGATATGCTTGAGGTTACAGACGATAGATTAACATAGGCAAAAACCAAAGAGGTGGGAATAGAGTGTATCTTACCGTCAAAGAAACAGCAGAATACCTTTCAATGACAGAAGTGATGATAGAAAAACTGATTCATCAAAACAAAATACGTACCGTTTTTGATGGTGAACAGCATTTGGTATACAAAGAGCAATTTAAAACACACTTTGAACAGCTTGAGAAATATAAAAAACAGCTGGCAGAGTGGAACAGTGAACCATTGCCTGAAGATCCTGATATAAAGGATGAAGATTAACCGCAGCAGAAGGCCTTCCAAACTAATGGAAGGCCTTTTTGGCAGGTTTCAGGCAAATGAATCTCCATCTTCGATCCAGTATTTCACCTTTTGAGTGTGAGTCCATTCAATTGCAGAATCCCTCTATTAAATATCAGAATTCCTCTTTTTCCTCATATAAACCTATTAAATTTAGATTGTATCTAAAAACCCGTTAACGTATAATTACCATTAATAGAAAATACTGAATTTTATAACTTCAATGTTAAAACAGAGGCTTTAAAGCATATACTCAGAAAAAAAGGGGGCAATACGTTGAAAAAACGGATTACAGCACTGCTTATTATTTCTTCATTACTATTTCTCGCAGCAGGCTGCGGGTCGTCTGATGTCAGCGGCGACGGAAAAGATACTAAGGGAAAAACTTTGCGGGTCGTGACAGATGCTGCTTATTCACCGTTCGAGTATCTGGATAAAGACAAGATAGTAGGTTTTGATGTGGACTTGATTCAGGCCGTTGCAAAGGAAGCAGGTTACAAAGTAAAGGTGGAGAACGTCGGATGGGATCCATTATTTGTAGAAATCGATTCTAAACGCGCGGACATCGGTCTATCTGCTATTACCATCAACTCTGACAGGGAGCAAACCTATGATTTTTCCAATCCATATTTCTTATCGACCAACAAAATACTTGTCCCTGAAAAGAGCACCATCAAAAACGCGCTCGATTTAAAAGGGAAGAAAGTGGCTGTCCAAAGCGGAACAACAGGGGCAGAAGCTACAGAAAAGCTGCTTGGAAAAAATAATAAAGATATTAAAAAATTCGATAATAACAACCTGGCCATCATGGAACTGAATAGCGGAGGGGCAGCAGCGGTAGTGGCTGATAATGCTGTCATTGAAGCATATGCCAAGAATAATCCCGGCAAAAACCTGGCTGTCATTGAAGATAGCTCTAACTTTTCCAAGGAGTTTTACGGAATGATGTTTCCAAAAGGAAGCAAATTAAAGCCGGATTTTGATAAAGCTCTTAATAAAGTTTTTGAAAATGGGAAGTACAAGGAAATTTATAAAAAATGGCTTGGCAGCGAACCGGATATGGAAACGCTAAAAGCTCAGCAGAAAAAGTAAAACGCTAGCTCTGCGTAACTGTTGAGACAGGTTACGCAGTTTTTCATATAGGAGGATTAAAATGAGCAATTTTCGCTGGGATATTATTATGGAGTACGCCCCGTTATTTTGGCAGGGCACGCTGCTGACAGTCGGTCTGTCATTGGCTTCGATTATACTTGGAACAATTCTTGGCTTATTGATCGGCCTCGGTAAAATGCTGCGCAGCCGCATTTTGGCATTTCCGTTTCAATGCTATGTCACTTTCTTTAGAGGCACACCCCTGCTGGTGCAGCTGTTATTGATACACTTCGGTGTTGTACCATTATTTACAGGTGAAACACATGCTGTCGCCGCAGCCATTCTTGCCCTCACCTTGAACTCTGCCGCGTATATAGCTGAAATATTCCGGGCAGGGATTCAATCAATAGACAAAGGACAAACGGAGGGAGCACGTTCTTTGGGGCTGACACATGCGCAGACAATGAAATTTGTCATTCTGCCTCAGGCCTTTAAACGGATGATCCCGCCGCTTGGAAATGAATTTGTTGTACTGATTAAGGATTCTTCGCTGGCTTCTGTCATTGCTGCACCAGAGCTTATGTACTGGGGAAGGGCCATGGGCAGCCAATATTTCAAGGTTTGGGAGCCCTACCTGACATCCGCGCTTATTTACCTTGTTTTAACACTGCTGATGAGTGTTATATTACATTACCTTGAAAGAAGGTTAAAGACAGCATGATAACGGTAGAAAATCTAAAGAAATCATTTGGTAATCATGAAGTGCTGAAGGGAATTACGGCAAGCATAGCCCATAAAGAGGTGGCAGTAGTTATTGGCCCGTCTGGTTCAGGAAAGTCAACATTCCTAAGATGCATCAACCAGCTTGAAACCATTACAGATGGACATATATACATAGAAGGAATAGATATAGCAGGCAAAAAAGTGAATATCAATGAAATAAGAACAGAGGTTGGAATGGTATTTCAGCACTTTAACCTATTTCCGCATAAAACAATTCTGGAAAATATTATGCTGGCACCGGTAAAGGTAAGGAAGCTGAAGAAAGAGGAAGCAAAAAGAATTGGGCTGGAATTATTAAAGAAGGTCGGGCTTTCCGATAAAGCAGAAGCCTACCCTGATTCTTTATCTGGAGGGCAAAAGCAGCGTGCAGCCATCGCAAGGGCCCTGGCAATGAAGCCGAAAATCATGCTGTTTGATGAACCGACCTCTGCTCTTGATCCTGAGATGGTCGGGGAGGTTCTGGACGTGATGAAGCAGCTTGCAATAGAAGGGATGACAATGGTGGTTGTTACACATGAAATGGGTTTTGCAAGAGAAGTCGGAGACAGAGTCATCTTTATGGATGAAGGCCGCCTGATAGAAGCAGATACTCCAGAAAACCTTTTTGGCAGTCCGGCAGAAAAAAGGACACAAGCGTTTTTGAGCAAGGTGCTATAAATACTATTAAAAAAACACGCCAGCAGCTGCAGCCAGCCGAAGCGTGTTTTTATTTGATGACCACAGCCCCTGATAAAGACTCTGGTTTATTGCCCAATATCAATAAACTGAGTTTAGCAAACCCAATTGTCTGATAGCGGGTGAATATTTCTTTTAAGGTCTGAAACTCTGCATCCTTTTTAAGCTGCTGAACTTCATTTTGATACAGTTGTATAACAGAGGGTCTCACAAATTCCGGTGAGCTTACTGTCTTTTCGCCATCCACAATTAAACTTCCCATATATTGATATTTAAAATGCAGCGCACGCGTCAGGCTCACGACATGAAGAAGCTTTTCGAAAAAAGCTGGGCTTTGCATTTTAAACGATTGAAGGGCATCATTTGCTGTCTCAAGTTCATTAACACTTGATAATGAGATCATAATATCTGCTCCTTTCAGATTCAGCTATCAATCCCAAGGCTTGTTTAAAGGAATTAACGCCGCTAATTCTTTGCTTTTTTTCTTTCTTGCTTTACGGACTTCTGCTCTTTCGCTTCCTGTATTGAAAACAAGCCATTCTTCTTCTGTTTCTGGCTCAACCTGCGGAACAGGCACTGGCCGTTTATTCTCATCAAGAGCTACAAAAGTTAAAAATGCTGTTGCTGCGATACGGCGTTCGCCAGTAATCATATCTTCAGCAATGACTTTGCAGAAAATTTCCATTGAACTTGTACCCGTATAAGAAACGAAGGATTCTACACAAACAGAATCAGTTTGGTGAATCGGGCATAAAAAGTCAATAGAATCAGTAGACGCTGTCACGCATTCTTTTACTCTTGAATGTCTTCTGGCAGATAAAGTCGCAACAGTGTCGAGCTTTTTCATAAGCACTCCGCCAAAAAGGGTATTATAGTTATTTAAATCGCAGGACAGTACCTGGTCAGTATTTACAATGCGGCTTTCTCTTGCTTTCTTTTTTTCCATGTTCAAACATCCTTTCCTGGTGAAATACATAAATGAAAAGGTAAATAAACCCGTAAAGACAGGGCTTTCACTACTAAAGTGTACGCTCAGGCAATCGGGAAGTAAAATGGTTAATATTTATTGTCTCCATAGCTTTTATCTATGAAAATGCTTTCAATTATAAAAAATGAGAATACCTGAAAAAAGCGATTTCTTTTGGAAATCGCCCATATCAGTTATTCTCAAGAAGCTCCTGGGTGAATCTTAGCCATTCTTTTGCTGCGTAGGAAAGATACTGTCCATTTCTCCAGATAAAACCAAGGTTCCAGCTGATTGATGGCTCGGATATTTTAACGGCACGCACGTTTTGATGAAGGTTCCGGCAGATGCTTTCCGGAAGAAGTGCAACACCAAGCTTGCATGCAACCATTTCTTCAATAAAATCCCATCGGGAACTTTCTGAAAGTATAGATGGATTGAATCCGGCACGATTACAGGAGGAAATTATCAAGTCGCGCAGGACAAAATCTTTATTAAATAAGATAAATGAATCCTCGCTGAGCTGTGAAAGATTGATTTCTGCTTCATTTGCGAGAGGATGCGAGGGATGAAGGATCAGTTTAATATCTTCTTTTAAAAAGGAAAAAGAATGAAGTTGATTGTTTTTAGCCGGAAGAACAATGACACCAATGTCCAGGACATCATTTGTTATGGATTCTTCGATTTTTTTTGAGCCCTCTTCAACTAGCTGAAAGGTAATGCTTGGGTATTTATCATGAAATTTGCCCATGATTTCCGGAAAGAAGGAAGGATCAATGATAGGCGGAAGCCCGATTCGAATATGGCCTTTCTTCAGTTCCAGCAAATTTTCCATTTCGACTTCCAGGTTTCGGAAAGCTTTATCGATCAGCTTAGCCTGTTCGAGCACAACACGCCCTGCGTCTGTCAGAGTCAGGGTTTTCTTTGAGCGGTCAAAAAGCTCTACACCAAGTTCGTTTTCCAGGTTTTTAATCATTTTGCTGATTGTCGGCTGTGTGATGAACAAATGATCGGCAGCACGAGTAAAGCTTCTATAATTGCTGACTTCAATAAAATATTGCAAATGCTTGATATCCAATGCTTTCACCCGCTTAAATTCTTTCATTAATATCTGTACTTATTCTACCTTGTAATCCCTCTTTTATAAAACAAACAAATTTTCATGAATTTTTAGAAATTAATTGATTTCGCCTATTGATATTTACGTTAACGTTAATGCTATGATATTTATAACAAAATTTGGATAAAGAGTGGTATTTCCATGTATACAATTACAAACCTTGCAAGGGAATTTAAACTGACTTCGCGGACAATACGCTATTATGAAGAGCTTGGATTGCTTCAGCCCAAGCGTTCATCTAATGGAAACAGAATCTACACGAATAAGGAATATGCGCTTCTAAGATTGATCCTTAGGGGAAAGCGCTTTGGTTTTTCGCTTGAAGAAATTAAGGACATGGTGCTGCTGTTTGATAAGGACAGGACTGGAATACAGCAGCTTGAAAGGACGGTTGTTTATGGTGAGCAAAAATTGGAGGAGGTGACTCAGCGGATTAAGGAGCTAGAGGAAATAAAAGAAGAAATCAGCCTTCTTATGGTTGATTTCAAAGAAAAACTTATGATGCTAAGGGGAGAAAATATATGAATGTTTCTGAATTGCTGTCAAGGAATGCAAGGAAATACCCGCATCAGGAAGCAGTCATAATAAATAAAGAAAGAATCAGCTATAAACAGCTTAATGAATACTCTAATCGTCTCGCCTCTTCCTTAAGGGAGCTGAAAATTGCCGCTGGGGATAAAGTGGTCCTTATTCTGCCTAACTGCCTTGAATTTGTCATAAGTTATTTTGCAGTTCAGCGGCTGGGGGCTATCGTTGTCCCGGTGCATGCCAAATTGTCTGTAATCGAGCTTGAATATATTATTTCCAATTGTAATGCCAGTGCTGTAATCATTCACGATAGCGTGAAAGAATCAGCGGCATTTGCCGGCCATCCAACGCTGATTTCTATAAAAACAGGAAAACAGGAGGAAGGGTGGCGCTCTTTTGACTGTCTTCTTAAGCAGGGAGATACCTCCGAAATAGCATGCACTCTTTCTGAAGATGATGAAGCTGCCATCCTGTATACTTCCGGTACAACCGGCAAACCAAAGGGAGTGCTGTTTACAAACCGCAATATCTTAGCTGCCGCCATAATGATGTGTGTGGAAATGAGTTATAAACCAGAAAGCAGAATCCTGCACATGATGCCACTCAGTCACTCTGCTCCTTTGCATTTATTTCTTGTAGCAGGAACCTATGCAGGCGCTGCTCATGTTTTATCTGAAGTCTTTACCCCGGAACTTCTTTTGAATTTGGTTCAAAAAGAAAGAATCACTCACTTTTTCGGCGCTCCTGTAGCCTATCTGCTTACGGCAAAACAGCCGGGGCTTGCAGAATATAACCTTGCATCGATGAAGTGCTGGGTATACGGAGGTGCACCGCTTCCTGAAAAGGATGTTAGATTCATTCAAGATAAGCTGCAGACCAAGGATCTCTACTGTGTGTATGGATTAACGGAGTCTGGCCCTACAGGGATGCTTCTGCTGCCCGAAGATCACGATAAGAAGGCGGGAAGCATAGGGAAACGGGGGGCACTGGGCACGGAGTTCCGTATCGCTGATCATTCAGGATATGATGTCAGTGTGGGTGAAGCGGGGGAAATACTCTTATACAGTGAAGGTAATATGAAAGGATATTATGGTGATCCAGCTGAGACGAACCATGCTTATTTTGGAAAGTGGATCCGTACAGGCGACATTGGAAGGATGGACCGGGACGGGTATGTGTGGATTATCGACCGAAAAAAGGATGTCATCATCTCAGGCGGAGTAAATGTGTATCCAAAGGAAATTGAAGAAGAGCTGCTAAAGCATCCGTCTGTTATAGAGGCTGCAGTCATTGGTGTGCCTCATCCTGAATGGGGAGAAACGGTGAAAGCGGTTATGGTGATGTCGGAAAAACCGGAAAACCTCCAGGAGGAATTTCAGGAATTTTTATATGGAAAGCTTGCTGCCTTTAAGCTGCCAAGGCTGTATGAAACTTGTGAGGCTCTGCCAAGAAACGCGACTGGCAAGGTACTGAAGCAGGTATTAAGAAAAAAGCAATTGGAGGTATGATGGATGAACTTCTATACTGATGACCCTATATTCCAAGATTTGCTGAGGGAGCTGCTTGCCCCTGACTTCTATGCCTATGCCAATGAGCAATTATCAGATTTTGGACGGATATGTGCCAATGAAATTGATGAACGTGCCCGTTATACAGATCGTGAAGGACAGCCGCAGTTAATTAAATATGACGCTTACGGAGAGGATATCTCTGAAGTGCGGGTAAATGAGGGGTATAAAAAAACTGTGGAAGACACCTATAAAACCGGCATCGTGGGGTATGTCCATAAACCCGTGCCTGAGCTGCAGAAAAAAGGGAACTATATCTATTCTTATGCCCAGGGATATCTCCTGTCACAGACAGAACCGGGCTTTTATTGCCCTGTAACCTTAAGCATGGCGACTGCTTACCTGCTTAGCCATTACGGAAGTGAACAGCTGAAAAGCCGCTTTTTGCCCCATGTGCTGTCTACAGGGGAGGCGCCTTTGTATGAAGGGGCTACCTTTTTGACAGAACGGCAGGGAGGTTCGGATGTAGGCGCAAATGAAACGAAAGCAATCAGAAACGGTGATGAATATTTGCTTTACGGGGAAAAGTATTTTGCCTCAAATGCAGGAATGTGCGGGGTAGCGATGGTGCTTGCAAGGAAAGAGGGAGCACCTTCCGGAAGCAGGGGACTGACCCTTTTTGCGGTTCCCTGGAGAAAAGAAGATGGCACATTGAATGGGATATCTATCCGGAGGCTGAAAGACAAGCTTGGTGTCCGGGCTGTTCCTTCTGCCGAGGTTGAATTTAATGGAGCGAAGGCTTTTGTTGTGGGAGATCCTTCAAAGGGCTTCTATTATATGATGGAGGCTCTTAATCTATCAAGAGTCTGCAATGCAGTTGCATCACTTGGAATTATGCGCCGTGCTTACCAGGAGGCTGTGCGGTATAGCCTGAACAGGCGGGCATTCGGCCAGACTCTCACTGACTTTCCAATGGTGAAGGATTCACTTGTGAAGCTGGCTGTGAAGCATGAGATAGAAATGCGGGCAGTCTTTACTTACTTGCCGCTGTTTGATGAAGTCATGGGCGGAAAAAATCAAACCGGCCAGGAAGCAAGGGTGCTTAACCGTTTATATATTGCTTTATTAAAAAAGGAAACAGCAGAGCAGGCTATTCATTTCGCACACGAAGCCATTGAAATGCACGGAGGAAACGGCTTTATTGAAGACTTTGTGACCCCCAGGCTGCTTCGCGATGCCCAAGTGCTTACTGTTTGGGAGGGAACGGCCAATATTTTGGGCCTTGAAGTGCTTCGGCTCATTGAAAAATCCGGGGCACATACCATATTTATTGCAGAAATGGAGCGAAGGCTTGAAGCTGTATCCTCAATATCGCAGAAATGGACCATTCCAGTGTCATCCGCAATTTCAGAGCTGAGACAACAGCTGGATGCGTTAAGCAGCGCCACACATGATCAAAAAACCTTTCATGCAAAGAAAATAGCTAAACGGATGACAGAAATCTTTGAAAGCATCATAGCCCTTGAATATGCTCATAAAAATGGAGGACGCGCTATAAAAGTGATGGAGGTCTTTATAGAAGAAACCTGGGAGAATTCATTTACTTTAAAGGATAACTTAAGGACTGTAGAATATTTTGAGGAAATTGTTTTAAGCACCCGGCAATAATAAGTATCTTGCTAGATTCTGATTGCTTTAAAAAAATAGATAATTCTGTCTGTTTTGGAGAAAGTAAAATTATGTAGAAAAACAGTGGAAATAAGGATATAATGGTAAAAAATACTAGAAAATCTGCAGGCGCTTTCTTCCTTTTGATAGAATGATAAACTTGGATAGGATTTTGTTATGCAGACATGGAGGGAATAGAATGTTTAAAAAGAGTGCTTTGCTTTTATTTACCGTTTTTCTAACATTGGCTTTTGGCTCAGGAGCATTTGCTGCAGAGAATACCGACACACAAAAGGCCTTGAGTCTGATTGATGCAAAAAATGCCCAAATCGATAATGAAATACAAAAAGCCTCAGCGGCAGCTGACGAACTTCAAAGCAACTATTTTGAAGATATCAAAGGCATTGAAGGCGCAGACGCTTTTATCTCGCTGAGAAATGAACAAACTAAGCTAGAAGCTGCATTGGTTGCTGAAACTGATTCAGCAAAAGCTGATTCTATCAGAGCAGAACTTGCTCCTATTGATAATGAACTTGCTTTATCTGAAAACAGCCTTAAGCAAAAATCAAGTGATTTTGCTGGCCTAACTGAAAAATATAACAGCAATTTGAATGCATTGATTTCTGCCTTGGACACACTTACTTCAGATATCACTGCAAATGCCATCCAAGAAGCAGCTGAATTAGGCGTATCTGCACAATGTGAACTTAAACTGGTGAAAATTGCCCACAAATTAGTATGGATTGACCCGATTCAGGTAGTCGGCCACTAAAATGTTCTTGTGAATGAATAGCTGAATAAGGTAAGATTAAGTAAAAATGGGTTCTGTTTTCGGAACCCATTTTACTTTTGCTCGAAAGGGAGAGCTGATATGAAAGGTTTAAAAGTAATAAAAAAAGGCTCTTATTTAGAAAAGGTAAAAAAAAACTCCACTGAACTAAGCTTATTAGAGCAAGGAGACGGAGTAGAAATAATGCTTCAAAGTATAAAAAAGGATAAAATGTTCTATTTATACCCTTCAGATAATCCAGAAGTTATGGAATTTATTTATATATTAAGCGGTAATATTGAACTTGACGAAGATGGGATTAAGGTTCCACTTGGTCCGAAAGATTCCTATTCAGCACAAGGATTGGAACGGGTCGTTTACTTTGAGGCAAAAACAGATGTAACTTATCTTTGGGTAATAACAGAGCCTGCTTTTTATGAAGTTAGTTCAGATATAGCTAATTTGAGAAAGCTAATTGATGATGCAGAAAATAGAGATCCATATACATTTAAACATAGCGAAAGGGTAGCACAATATTCTGTGAAAATTGCAAAGGTCCTAAATATGCAAAATAAACAGCTTAAGATGTTATACCTAGCCGCAGAACTTCATGATATCGGCAAGGTCAACATTCCGATTGAGATCCTCAATAAACCTGGCAAGCTCACAAAAGAAGAATTTGATGTTATTAAAAAGCATCCGGGTGATGGTGCAGATATGGTGATGAAAACCAGCTATAAGCATCTTGCGAAGATCATTGAACAGCATCATGAGAGGTTAAACGGATCAGGTTATCCACATGGTTTAAAAGGTGATGATATTCTTCTTCAGGCTAAGATCATTGCGGTAAGTGATACTTTTGATGCAATGACAGAGGATAGGGCGTATAGGAAGGCCCATACTGCACAATACGCCATGGACGAAATTAAGAGCATGGCAGGCACTCATTATGACCCTGAAATAGTTGATGCCTTGGAAAAGGTGCTTATAGAAGAAGGAAAGATTGAAAGCAAGCGGGAAGAGTAGCCTGTCTTGCTTATTTTTGTGTCTTTTTTTAGTTCAAAAGGATTACAGGGATATCAATTAGCTATTGATTAGCTGTAATTAAAATTTAAAAACTTTATTCTATGCAGGTATGTTTGGATTGAGTTAAAATAAAGATGTATTCTAAAGATTTAGAAAATTTAATATTCAAGGAGGCAGTGATGGAGATAGCAGGATGCTCGGCGCTTGTAACCGGCGGTGCTTCTGGCCTTGGTGAAGCGGCAGTCAGGAAGATTGTTGAAAAGGGCGGGAAAGCAGCCATTCTTGATCTTTCCATTGAGAAGGGAGAAAGATTGCAGAAAGAATTGGGGGATGCTGTATTTTTCATAGAAACGGATGTTACAAATGAACAGAAAGTGACCGCAGCAATAGGAGCAGCTATAGATAAGTTCTCTTCATTTCAAGCTGTTATCAATTGTGCAGGTATAGCAATTGGCCAGAAAACGGTGGGGAAAAGGGGAGCACATAATCTTGCAGACTTCTCAAAAGTCATTGAAATAAACTTAATTGGAACCTTTAATGTGATCCGCCTTGCAGCGGAGAAGATGATACATAATGAAGAAAATAAATGGGGAGAACGGGGAGTCATTATTAATACAGCATCTGCAGCAGCCTTTGAAGGGCAAATTGGCCAGGCGGCTTATAGCGCTTCTAAGGGAGGAATTGTCAGTATGACCCTTCCGATTGCCCGGGAATTGGCACCATACGGAATCAGGGTAATGTCGATTGCCCCTGGTTTATTTTCTACTCCAATGTTTGACGGGCTGCCCGAGGAAGCCCGCACTGCACTTGGCAAAACGGTGCCGTTCCCCAAAAGATTGGGAATGCCTGCTGAATTTGCCAAACTCGCTGAAAGCATTATAGAGAACCCCATGTTAAATGGCGAGACAATCAGGCTGGACGGGGCCATCAGGATGCAGCCTAAATAACTAATATTGGTAAGCGTTTGCATTTTGCCAGGGAGTTGATATGATGAAGCATCCTTATCTGTTTGATGAACATGAAATCTTTCGCAAGTCAATTCGGAGATTTCTGGAAAAAGAGGCATATCCCTTCTATGATGAATGGGAAAATAATAGGATCATCCCCCGTTCGTTTTGGGAAAAGATGGGCAAGCAAGGATTTCTATGTCCGGATCTTCCTGAAGAATATGGAGGCTCAGAAACGGATTGGGGATATTCCGTCATCATTAATGAAGAACTTGAACGTGTCGGTTCAGGGTTAGTTGGAGTCGGACTTCACAGTGATATCGCGGTTCCCTATATTGCCAGCTACGGAACAGCAGATCAAAAAGAGAAATGGCTCCCAGGGTGTACAAAGGGTGAAATCATTACAGCGATAGCCATGACAGAGCCAGGGACCGGTTCAGATCTTGCTAATATCTCTACTACTGCTTTTCTTGATGGAGACCGCTATATATTGAATGGGCAGAAAACCTTTATCACAAATGGAATTCACGCTGATTTAGTCATCGTGGCTTGTAAAACGAATTCAAAGGCAGTGCCAAAGCATAAAGGAATCAGCCTGCTTGCTGTCGAGCGGAATAATCCCGGGTTTACAAGGGGAAGGAAATTGAACAAGGTCGGCCTTCACTGCCAGGATACGGCGGAGCTAATCTTCGAGGACTGTGCGGTGCCAAAAGAGAATCTGATTGGCGAAGAAGGCAAAGGCTTTTTATATTTAATGGAAAAGCTCCAGCAGGAACGGCTAATTGTAGCGATCGCAGCCCAAGTCGCAGCAGAGGAGATGGTTGCTGACACCCTGGAATATGTGAAGAGCCGTGAAGCCTTTGGAAAAGCAATCGGGAAATTTCAGAATACCCAATTTAAAATGGCTGAGATGGCAACAGAAATAGAAATGGGGCGAACATTCCTTGATAGCCTGATTGCAAGCCATCTTGCCGGAGAAGATATCGTAACCAAGGTTTCCATGGCTAAGTGGAAATTAACGGAAACAGCGAGACGGATTTCCATGGAATGCATGCAGCTTCATGGCGGTTACGGCTATATGGAAGAATATAAAATTGCCAGGAGATACCGGGATATTCCTGTTGCCAGTATTTATGCAGGAACCAATGAAGTCATGAAAGGCATCATTGCTAAAAGACTCGGTTTATAAATATGAAAGGAAGGGTGTTCAATGCGTGAAGTTGTTATTATAGAAGGAATCCGCACACCTGTTGGAAGACGTAATGGCCTGCTTAAGAATGTAAGGCCTGATGATCTGGCCGCCCTGGTTTTGAAGAATCTTGCTAAAAGAGCCGAGATTAGTCCTCATATCATAGAAGACGTCATTCTGGGATGCGTAACCCAAACGGGCGAGCAGGCAGGTAATATTGCGCGGACAGCCGCTTTGATAGCAGGCTTTCCGATCGAAGTTCCCGGAACAACAATCGACAGGCAATGCGGCTCAAGCCAGCAGGCTGTCCATTTTGCCTCACAGGCCATTTTATCCGGTGACATGGATGTGGTGGCTGCTGGCGGAGTGGAAAGTATGTCGAGAGTTCCTATGGGCAGCAATTATCAGGGTGCAGGACTCAGCGAAAGCTTAAAAAACAGCTTTGAAATGGTTCATCAAGGTATATCAGCAGAGCTCATTGCCGAAAAGTATGGCCTGACCCGCGAAGAATGTGACCTGTTTGCACTTCAAAGCCATGAAAAAGCGATTAAAGCCAGAAATGCCGGCTATTTTGAAAGAGAAATCCTTCCGATAGAGGTATTGGATGATTATGGTGAAAGGTCAATTTTGAAGGAAGATTCAGGTCCGCGGAGCGAAACGACATTAGAGGCATTATCAGGTTTAAAAACAGTTTTTAAAGAAGATGGCCTGATTCATGCAGGAAATTCAAGCCAAATCAGTGACGGGGCAGCAGCCGTTTTGCTCATGGAAAAAAATAAAGCATTGGAGCTTGGGCTAAAGCCTCGCTTTAAGATTCACACACGGGCCGTAGTAGGTTCCGATCCGACACTGATGCTGACAGGGCCTATACCTGCTACAAAGAAAGTGCTTGAAAAGTCAGGACTGAAGCTTGAGGACATAGATATTTTTGAAGTGAATGAAGCTTTTGCCCCTGTCCCTCTGGCATGGCTGAAAGAAATTGGGGCAGATCCGGACAAACTGAATCCAAACGGAGGAGCGATAGCTCTTGGCCATCCCTTAGGAGGAAGCGGAGCAAGGCTGCTTGTCTCGCTTATGCATGAACTTGAACGGACAAACGGCAGGTACGGGCTGCAGACCATGTGTGAAGGAAACGGGATGGCAAATGCGACCATTATTGAACGGTTAGACCTATAAAAAGGAAAATGGGGGAATATCATGGAGGCTACTATTGGAGAAATTTTTGACGGGGCAGCAGAACGATTTCCGGATAAAGAGGCCATATATGATGTAAGGAGAAATGTCCGTTACACCTACAGGGAGTGGAGTGAAAGAATCCATGCCCTGGCACATGCATTTATAGCAGAGGGTATACAGAAGGGCGATCGGGTTTCTGTCTTTTTATACAATAACGAGGAGCTTGCAGCAGCCTTTTTTGCCTGCGCTAAGATTGGAGCGGTATTTAATCCGATAAATTTCCGGCTGATGCCTGAAGAGGTTTCATATATTTTGAAGGATGCCAATCCCAAAGTCCTGCTATTTGAAAGTGCCCTGAGACAGGTCATTGACGATATTGAAGGCCGGTTTCCTGATACAAGTTTCTGGTACATCGATGATAATCCCCCTTCCTATGCAGCAGACTTTCAGCAGAAAATAAAGGAAACAAAAACATCCCCCATAACAGGTGGTGTTACAGAAGATGATATTTACGCCATTATGTATACTAGCGGCACCACTGGCCGGCCTAAAGGGGTCCTTCACAGGCACAGGGAAATGGCAGAGCAAAGCAAAATTTTGAAAGAGGCGACGAAATTGGATCAGCATGATGTGGGCTTAATTGCAGCTCCCATGTTTCATTGTGCTGAACTTCATTGTGCCTTCCTTCCCCGTGTACAGTCTGGTGCAGGAAATATTGTGGTGCATGGATTTCAGCCGAAGGAAGTGCTGCGTTTAATCGAAAGTGAAGGAATCACAAAGCTATTTGCAGCTCCAGCTATGTGGAATATGCTCCTTCAAGAGGACCTCGGCAAATATTCTCTAAAAAGCTTGAAGCTGGGACTGTACGGTGCCGCACCTATGGCTCCCGCTTTAATTATGGCCTGCCGTGAAAAATTGGGAATCGAGCTGGTTCAGGCATATGGGATGACCGAAATGGGGCCAGCCATTACACTTCTTGCGGAAGAAGATCAAATAAGGAAAGCAGGATCAGCCGGCAAGGCATGCTCTGGCCATGAAATTATCATAGTCCGGCCGTCTGAGGACGGACCTTCTGATCCAGATGATGTGCTGCCAGCTTTTGAAACGGGAGAGATACTTGTCAAAGGGCCATGTATGATGAGCGGATATTATCAGCGTGATGAAGCTAATGAAAAAGCCCTTTATAAGGGGTGGTACCATTCGGGAGACATTGGTTACTTGGACGATGAAGGATATTTGTGGGTAAAGGACAGAGTGGATGATATGATCATCTCCGGCGGGGAAAATATCTATCCAAGAGAAGTGGAGGATACTCTGTTTGGACACAAAGGTGTACTGGATTGTGCAGTAATCGGGCAGCCTGATGACAAGTGGGGCGAAACGGTCACTGCCTTTGTAGTGGCTAAAGACTCTGCGCTGACAGAAGAAGAGCTGGAAGACTGGTGCAAGAACAGCCGCAGCCTGGCAAATTATAAACGTCCCCGAAAATATATATTCTGTGAAGCATTGCCAAGAAATGCGAGCGGAAAAGTACAAAAATTTATGCTGCGCAAGGAAATTGGGGAAATCATTAGCGGAAGCAATAAGTAAATGTTACAAGGGGGAGTATTTTGGAATCCCATTTAACAAACAGGGAGCAATTAAATGCTCCCTGCAAGTTTACTTCTGTTTTCTCTTTTTTGCCCGCATATCTGCGGCATCTGACCGCTTTTGGGCTTCCAGATCATTTTGATCAGCAAGCTCTTGTGAAAATTCAACATCTAAACCATCATGCTTCATTTCTGCAGGCACCTGCGGAAGTTTTTGCTTGTTTTTATCGCGGTTTTTATGAATGCTGTTTCTTCCCATATTAAGCAGCCTCCCATAGAGAAAATCTTTTTGAAGTGATATTAATATCCCTTCAATGTTATTGTTAGCGGGATGGCTGTTTAAATGTCAGGTAATTGCCTCCAAAATTTCTTTAGCGTTTTCCCCTTTTAACATCAAATCCGCCAGCTCGGTCTGCGTGTTTGAACTCTCTGGCGTACAATACTGCCTGTGTGCTTGTTAAAGTGCTTTTTGTTCTATCCTTTTTTTTAGCTTCCAATGATATCATCTCCTGTTCATTACCTGTATTTTTTCCATAGAAATGAAATCCGATACCTGAATATGATCATTTATCAAGTAACTGTTCAAGTGCTCCTTTTAATAGGGGATAGTCAAATGTGAAAGAATGCGAAAGTAATACATCTGGCATGACGCATTGTCCTTCTAACACCATGCTGCTCATTTCTCCCATCACGGTTTTTAGGGCAATGGAAGGAACAGGGAGCCAATGTGGCCTGTGCAGGACTTCCGCGGCTGTCTGACCGAACTCTTTCATTCTGACGGGAGCAGGCGCTGTCAGATTAATTGGGCCTGAAATGCTTTCATTTTGCAAACAATAATGAATGGCCCTTGCCGCATCATGGATATGAATCCAAGAAAGCCATTGTCTGCCGCTTCCTAATGTACCTCCTGCAAAAACCTTATATGGCATAATAATACTTGGCAGGGCACCTGCATCCATTCCCAGTATGACCCCAAAACGGGCTATAACCATCCTGCCGCAGTATGTCTTGGCTTTTTTCGCTTCTTTTTCCCAGAGAACAACGGTCCTTGCAAGGAAGCCATTCCCGCTTTTTGTTTCTTTTTCTGTGTATGTGCGGCTCTCGGAGACTGGATAATAGCCGATTGCACTCGCATTGATGACACATTCCGGCTTTTTTTTAAGGAGGGATAGAATCTTCGTCATTTCTGCTGCAGTTTCAATTCTGCTTTCAACGATTTCCCGTTTTCGTTTCTGTGTCCATCGTCCGCTGTTTAATGATTCTCCTGCAAGATTAATGAAGGCATCGATGCCTTCCAGTTGTTTTTCAGGATGGGCATCCTCTTGCAGCCATCTGATATAGCGGATTCCCTGTGCTTGCTTATGATTATCAGGGTTTCTTGTCAGAATGCAGATGTCATGCTTATGGGCGCGCAGTTCTTCAGTTATTGCCCGTCCAATAAAACCGCTGCCGCCGGCAATGGCAATCTTCATAAAAACACTCCTTCATGACTGTATTGGATATCGATTTTCCGATTAACAAAACTGTATCATGTTATTGAAGTTTTTAAAAAAGTAAACCTTCTATAGAATGTGTTACAGTTATAGCAGGGGGTAAAATTATGCCGAAAATCACCAAAATCACTACTCAAAAAAAACGGGCCGACCGTTATAATGTATATATAGACCATGGCAAAGGAGAACAGTATGCCTTTAGCGTGGACGAGGAAGTACTCATTAAGTTTCAGCTTAAGAAGGGCAGGGAACTGGAAGAGTTTGATTTAGCAGATATCCAGTACCATGATGAAATACAGAAAACGTTTACTATGGCACTGAATTATTTATCTCACCGGATGAGGTCTGAAAAGGAAGTCCGGCTTTATCTGAAAAAGAAAGAAGCAGAGGAGCCAATCAT
Source organism: Bacillus sp. MUM 13 (assembly GCF_001866725.1). NCBI lineage: Bacteria > Bacillati > Bacillota > Bacilli > Caryophanales > Bacillaceae > Bacillus > Bacillus sp. MUM 13. The sequence goes on along the minus strand of NZ_MLYQ01000038.1, from coordinate 26,904 downwards.
CCAGGAAGCCATCCATAAATTGTATCAATATAAATATTTAGATGAGCTTGAATTTGCGAAAGCATTTGTCCGGACATATGCAAATGGCGGAAATAAAGGGCCATTTACGATAGATATGGAGTTAAAGGAAAAAGGAATAGCAGACTCTGTAAGAGTGCAGGCAATGAACGAATACCCAATCGATCTGCAGATAGAACATGCCCGGAGTTTGGCTGAAAAATCGTTAAAAAAAGAAAAGAATCTTTCTAAGACTGCTCTCTCGCTAAAGATTGAACAAAACCTGTTGCGCAAAGGGTTTTCTCGGGATATTATTATGGAAGCTTTAAGAGACGTTAAGGTTGAGAAAAGCCAAGGGGAAGAATGGGAAGCCATGAGCCTTCAGGCTGAAAAAATCAGCCGGCGGAATCAAAAATACACAGGCTTGGAGTACAGGCAGAGAATGAAGCAGGCTTTATATAGAAAGGGGTTCGATATCGGGTTAATTGACCGGTATCTGAATGAATCCGAAGACATGGATTAAAAATCTTATCAAGCACATTTAAAAGCAGAGGTGTTATTCAGTGAGTGAAGTAAGATATAGCCAAATGACAGAGCATGAGCTGCGGCAGGAAATAGGAGCCTTAAAAGAAAAAGCAAGAAAAGCGGAGCAGCTTGGCATGGTGAGCGAATTTGCAGTGCTGGAAAGAAAGGCTGTTATGGCACAGGCATATTTATTAAATCCCGAAGACTTCTTGCCTGGGGAAATTTATCAAATCGAAGGCGATCCCGGAACATACTTTAAAGTGGATTACTTGAATGGGGTTTTTGCATGGGGGTATAGGATGAGCGGCAGCGGCGAAGAAGAAGCCCTGCCGATTTCAATGCTTGTACCTGCCAAAAAAATTTAAAAATCCAGAGGCAGCTGAGCCTCTGGACTGTTATACATCTTGTCAGCGAAGTGTATCCGACGTTCTTTCATTCGAGGCTCTCATCCGCTCCTGCGGATGGGTATTAATGCTGCCATCCGGGCGTTTAGAAGCATACTCTGCTTTGGCCCTCGGCTCTCCCTCGAATTTATTATTGTTTTGATTCGGGAAATTTCTGGCTTTATTTCTCATGGTTTTTCCCCTCCAAACACAATGTAAAGAATCGCGTTTTCCGCGTACACTTAGTATGGGTAAAGAAATTCAAATTATGATTTTTTCTGGGCAGAAATAAATGGGCAGAGGTGAGGAAAGTGAAGGAATACCAAGAACGATTGACTCAGTCTCTTTTAGAGAAAAACAATCAGATTACGTTCAATCAGGCTTTGACATGGGTTGAGCTTCTTTGGGAGGATTTTGAAGCAACCTATGCAAAGGCCGGGCATGAATATGCAGGAGAAGAAATGACAGCAAGAGTCGTAAAGCAATGGATTGACAACTACGGGGACAGGCTGCATGAATTCATTGCAAGAAATCCTAAATATGAGCATTTATTGAATCAAAAAAAATAACCTGCATTAGAAAAATCCCCCCTTCTAAGGGAGGATTTTTCTGTTTCGGAATTCTCGAAATTTAAAAAGGAATTAAATTCAGTTTTTTCCTGAGCTTTGCTTCACTGAATATCCAGCCTGTATAAGAGTTAAGGATATTTAAGTCCCGGTCCAGATGGACGACGGCGACAAATGGGTAAAAGCCATTGCTGCGGTAGCGCAAATCAATAAAGCGGACCTCGTAATAATCCTTCACTGCCGTGATTTCCCATCGATAAACCGGTGAAAAAGAAAGGAATGCCGCAAGATTTTTATCATGCTTTGCAGCGTCAAGCACATCGCTTTCAGGCAGAGGGAGGCGGTCAAACTTGTCAAGAACCGTAACATATCCGTTTTCTGCACGCGCCACATAGAATTTGTTTCCTGTAATGACGGCAATTTTCCAGCGGTGATATTTCATTGTCGGTGAAAGGATGACTTTTTTAGCATCAGGAATCTGCTGTTTTACAGCTCTTTTAATATATCGCTGCTCCTTGAATCGGGCAAAATAGTAAATGACTATAATGCCGTACATGGCAAGAAATGTATAGCCCGGCGGGAAGCCTAATCCCCACAGGACGAGGGCTGCAGCATGAATGCCGAAAATAAAGGGATCAAAGGTGTTAATAACCCCAAGTGCAAGCCATCTGGATGAAATTGGCCGTAAAGCCTGGGTGCCATAAGAGTTGAAAATATCTACAAAAACATGCAGGAAAACGGCAAGAAAGGTCCAAAGCCACAAATGCAGCAAATTTGCTGAAGGAACGGCTGCAAAAATCGTAAATGTAATTAATATGGGCCAAAGCAGCACAGCGGGAATCGAATGAGTAATTCCCCGGTGATTTCGTATATATACAGCATTGTTTCTAAGCTTTAAAACCGTGTCAATATCCGGAGCCTGGGAGCCTATAATAGTTCCAGCCATAATAGCATGTGCTGTTGACGTGTCGCCTAAGGCTGGGTCCAATGTTGCAAGACCTCCTAAAGCGATCCCCATGACCAGGTGAGTGCCAGTATCCAACTAAGTAACCTCCCTGCTTAATAGCGGTCTGATATTATTGTTAAGAGTAATCATAGCTCATATTATTAGTATTCGCCAAAAGAATTTATTTTGACATATTCATTACACATATTACAATAAAAGAAAAGTACATCTTTTATATGCTTTAAAGTATTTCATATATATATTCCCATTTTCTAAAGAAGTTTAACATCGCGGAGGAACAAATATGAAAGAAAACGAATTGCAGGGTTTGTCAGAAATTAATATCACTGAATTTCAGCAGGATTTGCTTTCCTGGTTTGAAAAGGAACAAAGAGATTTGCCATGGAGACAAAATAGCGATCCATACAGGGTATGGGTTTCAGAAATTATGCTGCAGCAGACAAGGGTAGATACTGTTATCCCTTTTTATAACCGATTTATGGATTGGTTCCCTACAATTGAGGATTTCGCTGATGCAGATGAAGAAAAGGTGCTTAAGTCCTGGGAGGGGCTTGGATATTATTCCCGTGTCAGAAACCTGCATAGTGCCGCGAAGGAAGTAAGAGAAGCCTACGGCGGCATTGTTCCTGATAAACCGGAAGAAATTTCAAAATTAAAAGGTGTGGGCCCCTATACGGCAGGCGCAATATTAAGCATTGCTTATGGAAAAGCTGAACCGGCAGTAGACGGGAATGTAATGCGTGTACTGTCGCGCATTCTTAAGATTAAAGAAGATATTGCAAAGCCTAAAACAAGGGTATTATTCGAAAGGGCTGTCAGGGGCCTGATTGACCATGATCATCCATCTTTCTTTAACCAGGCTTTAATGGAACTGGGTGCCTTAATATGTACGCCTGGAACACCCGCATGCTTATTATGTCCTGTACGCAGCCATTGTCAGGCATTTCAGGAAGGCATACAGTCTGAGCTTCCCATCAAGATTAAAAAGAAAAAAACACGCAATGTGCCGATTGTTGCTGCAGTGCTGACAAATGAAAAAGGTGAAATCCTGATTCATAAGAGACCTTCTGAGGGGCTGCTTGCAAATTTGTGGGAATTCCCTAACTTTGAAATACACACTGAGCTTATGACAAAAAGGGAATACTTCGCAGAGGAATTCCGCAGGCTCTTTGAAGCAGCGGCTGATATTGGAGAATTGGTAGCTGAAATTGATCATGTTTTTTCTCACCTTGTCTGGAAAATCGATGCATTTAAAGGCACAATAAGCAGGCATATTGATAGTACGCTGTTAGAAAGTCAGCAGTATAAATGGGTTTCTGAAAAGGAAATAGAACAATATGCATTTTCGGTATCACATCAGAAAATTATGGCGGGTTATAGGAGTTCCCAATGAAAAAGGAAGCGGAATATTCCGCTCCCCTTACTTTCATCATAGCTCAATCATAGCTTTCATTGGTGCCATGTGTATAATCGGCTTCACTTCTTTGAAGGCCGCCGCGCTTTTCAATTTCCTCCACAATCTCCTTGTGGATTGACTGGCCTTCCTGGTTCAGGTAAGGTACCATTTGCTGCAGGGAATGATGAAAGTAAACTAGCTCGCTTTTTTCCCAATCGGATTTTGGCAATAATGATAATTCTGTCATGTCACGGCCAACGTACATAATACCACTCCTTTTTCTTTATATTTTTCTTGAAAATAAACATCTTTATTCTTATTTTTCCAAATAGAAGGGACGATAAACAAATGACAAATAAAGTAGCATTGGTAACAGGAAGCAGTAAAGGGCTTGGAAAGGCGACAGCCCTAAAGCTGGCTGAAGAGGGATATGACCTTGTCATTAACTATGCCAGAAGCAAATCCAAAGCGCTTGAGGTTGCGGCTTTAGTTGAAGCAATGGGCCGGAAAGCTCTAGTTGTAAAGGCCAACGTTGGTGATGTGGCGAAAATAAAATCTATGTTTGCCGAAATTGAAGAATATTATGGCAGGCTGGATGTATTCGTATCAAATGCTGCATCTGGCGTTCAGCGTCCACTGATGGAGCTTGAAGAATCACACTGGAACTGGACCATGGATATCAACAGCAAAGCACTGTTATTTTGCGCACAGGAAGCTGCCAAATTAATGGAGAAAAATGGCGGAGGAAAAATTGTCAGCATCAGTTCACTGGGTTCTATCAGATACCTTGAAAATTATACGGTTGTTGGCGTTTCCAAAGCCGCACTTGAAGCACTGACACGCTATCTTGCAGTTGAACTGGCTCCAAAAAATATTACGGTAAATGCTGTTTCTGGCGGAGTGATTGATACAGATGCCCTTAAACATTTCCCTAACCGAGAAGAATTATTGGCAGATGCTGCAAAAAACACTCCTGCTGGACGAATGGTGGAAGTATCGGATATGGTAAATGCCATTCTCTTTTTAATAAGTGACAAAACAAGCATGATCTGCGGACAAACCATTATTGTCGATGGAGGAGTTTCACTGCTTGTGTAATTGGATAAATTTAACTGAAATTTGTTCGGATATCACCCCGTACTCCTGGTTATTCTATTATCGTGGAGGTGATTACGAATGGAGAACAACAAAACAACACAAGCTGGAACTAACGTACAGAAGGTTCAACAGCAAAACCAGCAAGCTTCTGCAGGAAAGAGCCAATCTGGACAGGGCCAATATGGCACTGAATTTGCAAGCCAAACTAATGTGCAAGAAGTGAAGCAGCAAAACCAGCAAGCATCTGCAGGAAAAAGCCAATCTGGCCAAAGCCAATCTAGCCAAAGCCAATACGGTACTGAGTTTGCAAGCCAAACTAATGTACAAGAAGTAAAAAGACAAAACCAGCAGTCTCAATCTGGAAAATCTTCCAAAGCATAAGCACAAGAAAAGGGCATTCTTCTCTTCAGAAGAATGTCTTTTTTTGTTTATTCGTTTATTTTTGTTCTGCGAGGGGATCCTATCGTTAAATCAGCCACCTTATTCCAAAGTTTACAAATTCAGAAATTAATAATATACATTGAAGCTGAACAGGGCGCTTTCGCATCCTTCGACAAAAGTTCTGTTTGGTCTACATTTTAAGTCAAAGGACAATCAGGTGGAAGCAAGAATATTTGGAGGAGGGGAAATCATTATATAAATAATAGGGCGGTGCATGGATATGAAAGAGTTTGACCGGCTGATTAATGAGCAGCTAAAAACGATGGAGAAGCTCTTGTTTATACAATCTGAAATTGAAAGATGCCAGGAAATCGAACAACAGCTCCAAACCTTGCAGGAATTGACCGAGTTAGATTGCATTCAGGATGAGATTTTACGGATGAAGCAGGAATTATCTGCAATTCATGATATGTTTGAGCAGCAGACAGAAGAGGTCATCAGGTACTATCAGGAAGGGCAGGAAGCAATTATCTAATATCCAGGCTCAGCTTAAATGAAGTTGACTGGAGCGAATGGTGAGAGACTCCTGGAGCGGAAATCAGCCTTGTTCAAAGTATACGAAAAACAAGTCCTAAGGGGCTATCTTATTCAGTAATTGTCTTTTTGCCGATAATGCGGGAATTTTGCAGCTTTTTTGCGGATTTTTTAAGTATTATTGGCTTTATGGCACATTTTTACTGATAGATAGCCCCTTTTGTTTTAAATTTTTGAATAAATCGCTATAATAAAGGAATATAGGAAATCGAATAAGATACAGTATAACCGCCATTAGAAAAGTTTTGTAATGTGTTTAAGGAAGGCAGGGGAGAATAATTATGGGGATTCCCACCGAGGGAGGAAAAATCCAAATTCAAAGTTATAAGCATAATGGGCATATCCACCGGATCTGGGAAGAAACCACCGTTTTAAAAGGGACGCAAAATCTTGTCATAGCGGCAAATGATCGTACGATGGTAACGGAATCCGACGGAAGAACCTGGATAACGAGAGAACCGGCAATATGCTATTTTCATTCTAAATATTGGTTCAATGTTATTGGGATGCTTAGAGAAGACGGTGTGTACTATTATTGCAATATCAGTTCTCCGTTCACTTGCGATACGGAAGCGCTTAAGTACATTGATTATGACCTGGATATTAAGGTGTTTCCGGATATGACTTTTAATTTACTGGATGAAGATGAGTATGAAAGGCACCGCAGGGAAATGAATTACCCTGATGCAATTGATGCTATCTTAAAAAGAAATGTCGATTATTTAATTTACATGATACGGCAGAGGAAAGGACCTTTTTCTGCAGAATTTATTGATTCCTGGTACGAACGGTTTTTAACATACCGCTAGAGCCAAAAGCCTGTTGCATAAACAACAGGTTTTTTTTGAGACAAAACTTACTTACGGAGGATTTTTGTGGATAGCGTAAAAAGATATCTGCGGTTTGTCAAACCATACAAGTGGCAAATTGCAGGAACAGTCATCATAGGACTTCTGAAATTTGGTATACCGCTTTTAATTCCTGTTCTTACAAAATATGTTCTGGATGATATTATTGCCAATAAACACTTAACGTCATCTGTAAAAACGGAAAAACTATTCTGGGTTATGGGAATTATGCTGGTGATATTCGTTGTGGTCCGGCCGCCTGTGGAATATTACCGGCAATACTATGCTCAATGGACCGGCACGAAGATTTTATTTGATATCCGGAATGAGCTATTCAGCCATATCCAAAAATTAAGCTTTAAATATTATGCCAATACCCGGGCAGGAGAAGTCATCTCCAGGGTCATAACAGATGTAGAGCAGACAAAGAACTTTGTAATCACGGGGCTTATGAATCTCTGGCTTGATATAGCAACCATTATTATCGCCATCATAATCATGTTTACCATGGATGTGAAGCTCACCATTGTCTCCTTGGTGATGCTTCCATTTTACGCATTTTCCGTTAAGCATTTCTTTGGAAAGCTCCGGGATTATACAAGAACGCGCTCGCAGGCTCTTGCAGATGTTCAAAGCCATTTGGGTGAACGTGTTTCTGGAATGCCTGTTATTAAGAGCTTTGCCATAGAAGATCACGAATCAGAGCTGTTTAAAAAACAAAATCAGAACTTTTTGGACAAGGCGCTGGCGCACACAAGCTGGAATGCCAAGTCTTTTGCTGTTGTTAATACCATCACCGATATTTCACCTTTGCTGGTTATTGGCTATGCAGGTTATCAGGTGATTAATGGCCCGCTGTCAGTAGGAACGATGGTGGCCTTCATAGGGTTCATCGATAGACTGTATAATCCCTTGAGAAGGGTAGTCAACTCCTCAACTACTATGACACAGACACTAGCCTCAATGGACCGTATGTTTGAGTTCATTGATGAAAAATATGACATTGAGGATAAACCAGATTCTATATCACTGAACCGTGTAGAAGGCAATCTTGATTTTGAGAATATTTCGTTTGCTTATGATGAATCAGAAGAGCCAGTTTTAAAGAATTTGAACCTTCATGTCCGTAAGGGTGAAACCATTGCATTGGTTGGGATGAGCGGAGGAGGAAAGTCTTCGCTTGTCAGCCTGATTCCAAGGTTTTATGATGTCAGCAGCGGAAGGATTTTACTGGACGGCATAGATTTGCGGGATTTCAAGGTCCGCAGCCTGCGCGATAAAATTGGGATGGTGCTGCAGGATAACATCTTATTCAGTGAGTCGGTTGTCTCGAATATCAGGATGGGCAAGCCCGATGCATCCATGGAAGAGGTAATAGAGGCAGCAAAGGCAGCAAATGCCCATGACTTTATAGAAAACCTGTCAGAAGGTTATGAAACGAAGGTAGGAGAGCGCGGTGTTAAATTATCCGGAGGGCAAAAACAGCGTGTTGCCATTGCAAGGGTGTTCCTGAAAAACCCTCCGATCCTCGTGCTGGACGAAGCAACTTCAGCTCTTGATCTGGAAAGTGAGCACTTGATCCAGGAAGCACTGGAGGAGCTTGCAAAAGAGAGGACTACCTTTATTGTTGCCCATCGGCTGTCCACGATTACGCATGCTGACCGGATAATTCTTATCGAGCATGGAGAAATAACAGAAATGGGAAGCCACGAAGAGCTTATGAGAAAACAGGGCGGCTATTATAACCTGTTTCAGGTTCAGCAGCTTGATTCATAAAGCCGCAAACAAACGCCCCCAAGTCAATTGGGGGCGTTTGTTTATTTATTTGTATCCTGATTTCTCATGGATTTTAATGTTTCACGGAACATGTTATCGTTCATTTTGGAATCCATTTTAGGCTGGACAGAAGGTTCTTCTTCTTCTGTTTCTGCCTTAGGAGATTCGATATGGGTTTTCATGCTTTGCAGGGCATTCCTGTATGCATTATCATCCATTTTTAACGTTTCTTCTTCTGCCCGCACATCAGGAATTGGCTGTACAGCAGTTTCATGGGCTTCTTCAGCTGGAACAGGAGGCATGGAAGAAGGCGTTTCTTCATGAAGGGCCGGTTCTTGTTCAACATGTGCACGGCTGCGGGATGATGACCTTATATTCATGGTAACTAAGCCGGCTGCTACCAAGATCGCTACAATTATAAAAATAATCATTGCCATCTTATATCAGTCCTCCTTATCGCTCATTTTTAAATGATTTTGCGACATTCGCTACACGTGCTCCTAATATCCTGCCGAGTGTAAGGCCATCTGCAGAAATTGCTTCTGGACTATCAGGAGGACAGGTTACACCTACTCCATAATAAGAGCCATAAAGGGCATTTTCACGGATGTTGCTTGGCATGCCAGTAATAATCATTCCCTGGTGCAGCATTGGGGTGATTAAGTTAAGCATGGTTGCTTCAAGTCCGCCGTGGACAGTGGCTGTAGTACAGAAGACGGCACCGATCTTATCCTGAAGCTTTCCTTCTGCCCAAAGATATCCCAATTTGTCGATCCATGATTTCAATCCGGAACTGATGGTTCCGAAATGCCCTGGGCAGCCCCAGATAATGGCATCCATTTCAGAAAGCTTATACACATCTGCCTGGCTGACATGATCAATAAATACCTCAGCACCGCTTACTCCATCTGCTCCCTCTGCGATAGATTCCGCAAGAGCTTTAGTATGTTCTCCTTCGCTATCATACACAACATAAATCTTCATAAGAAAAACCTCCTGTTAATTAAATGTAGCCTTCTGTGATAATAGTAAACCTCCCGATAAGGGGAGGTTTCTTATTTCTTTATTTCGTTTCATTCACTGGAGAAGGAAGCAACTGAATTTCGTTTTTCTTTTTCGCTTCTTGTCTCTTTTTATCTTTTCTTACATCACGCAGGAAGAAGCTTAGTATTAATCCGATAACAGTAAATCCTGTTGCCCAGAAGAAGGCATCATTGATTCCCATAACATTGGATTGCAGCTGAATTTGGCCGGACAGCAGCGATATGGCTGTCTGCTGGGCTGATGCTGCTGTTTGGTGCGTGGAAGCCATGATATTTTGAACCAGATTTTGCAGATTTTGCGAGAATTCCGGATCAGTTGTGCTCATCTGGTTTCCGATTGTAGTTGCATGGAAGATGGTCCTGTTTGTATAAATGGTAGTGACCAAGCTTGTTCCGATTGCGCCGGTTACCTGGCGGATTGTATTTGTCATGGCGGTTCCGTGGCTATTTAAATGGCGTGGCAGCTGGTTCATGCCTGCTGTCATAATCGGCATCATCAATAGCGACATTCCGAATGAACGGATCATGTAAACACCTAATAATGTTGTATAAGCAGTATCAGGCGTAATTTTAGTAAATTCAAACGTTGTTAAAATAGTGACCAGCAATCCGACTATACCAAGCGGACGAGGTCCTATTTTATCAAACAATATCCCTGAGATAGGGGACATGACCATCATAACAAGGGCGCCTGGAAGCATTAGAACACCTGATTGAACAGGCGTAAAGCCTCTTAGGTTCTGCAGATAAATCGGAAGAAGGAACAGCCCTGTGAACATTGATACAGTGATGATAACTGAAATGATATTGGATAGTGTGAATATATCATACTTGAAAACCCTGAAATCCAGCAAAGGTTTTTCTGACTTTAGCTGCTGAATAACAAATCCGGCAATGGACAGAAGGCCAAGTACAATCATAACCACGACAATTGAGTCTGACCATCCTTTTGAACCGGCTTCACTGACTCCATATAGAAGGGCAGCCACACCGAAAAGGGAAAGAAACGCGCCGAATGCATCGAGTTTGATTTTTTTTGGCTCAATTACATTACGCAATGTGATGAAAGCGACGATTACAATAATCGCTCCAAGCGGAACCATTCCGTAGAACATTAAACGCCATGTATAGTGTTCTATGATCAAACCGGATAATGTAGGGCCGATAGCCGGTGCGAACATCATCGCAAGACCAAAGATTCCCATCCCTTTACCGCGCATATGCGGCGGGAAAATAAACATGATCATGGTCATAACAAGCGGCTGAAGAACACCCCCGCCTGCAGCCTGAATTAAGCGGCCAATCAAAATTACGGAGAATGTCGGTGCAATTCCGCAAATGAAAGTACCAATAGTGAAAAGTATCATAGCCAAAATAAAAAGTATCCTTGTGCCAAAGCGCTCAATAAGGAACGCTGAAAGAGGAATTAACGCACCATTGACAAGCATGAACCCTGTGGAAAGCCACTGGATGGTTGTGGCTGTTACGTTAAACTCTGTCATCATGCGCGGCATAGCCACGCTTAGAAGGGTTTGGTTTAAGATAACTAAGAATAAGCCAAGCATTAATATAACAAGCAGGGGAACATGCTGTCTTACTCCCTGGTCGTTATTTTCGATACCTTGGGCAGCCATTAAACCAGCCTCCTTTCTTGTAAAGTAAACAAATCAAATTATTTTGTGGAAATCTTAACTTCTGCGTTCATACCAGGAAGTACTTTATCAGATGGTGCTTTAATTGAGATTTTAACAGGAACCTTTTGAGTTACTTTAGTGTAGTTACCGCTTGAATTTTGAGCTGGCATGATAGAGAACACTGAGTTTGTAGCATATCCGATATCTTCTAGTGTACCTTCGAAAGTAGTGCCTGGATCTCCGTCAACTGTGATATCAACTGAATCGCCTTTTTCGATATCGCTTAATTCTGTTTCTTTAATGTTTGCTGTAATATAAATTTTGCTCATATCGATTGTTTGGGCCAATACCTGTCCTGCTTGAACCAGTTGATCAGATGAAACTTGTTTTTTAACTACTGTTCCGTCTTGTGCAGAAGAAACAGTCACAGAATGTTTGCCATCAGAGATTTTGCCAAGTGTATTTCCTTTTGAAACATTATCGCCTTCCTGCAGATTCCAGCCTTTTAGCTTGCCTGCTGTTGGGGCAACAATTGTATTAAGATCTCCGGCTACTTTTGCTTCGTCTGTCTTAACGAAATTTGTGCTTTGATAGTAGTAATAAGCACCTCCGGCTACTAATGCAAAAATAATGATAATTCCTACGATATTAACTAGGACTAAACGACCTCTACCCATTAATCTTTCTCCTTTCAATCCAGCGAAGTATTTTATATTTTTGAAGTATTAAATTGGCGGATAATTTTTACGTCGTCATTTTCAATAGAAATTGGTTCCGTTATTTTATCCAGCAATGCTGAAAACTGATAAAAGCCTTCCAGTTCTGTTTCATCCATTTGTTTAATAGTTTGGATGATTAATTCCTTAAAGCTCTTTGTAACACATTCAAGAACTTCAGATCCTTTTTCGGACAGTTGTACTCTGACAACACGCCTGTCTTTGTCATCATTGAAACGGCATATTAAAGTTTGCTCTACAAGACGGTCAATCAGCCTTGTGAGGGAACTTAGGTGGATATGAACCATTTCCGCCAGCTTGCTGACCCGGATGTTGCTGTTTTGTCCGACTTTATAAAGAATATGAACCTGAAGCAAAGTGATGTCATAAGGTTCTATGCTTTTCTCAAGAAACAAAGTACGTATTTTCCCAAGCAGTAATAATTTGTCATGAATGTGCTCTACCGCAGCGATAATACGGCTTTCTTCATTCAACACTTCACTCCCCAATCATACTAATATTTAAGAACATTAAATGTTAACCAATGTAAATATATTTCTTAACAAGGAATTATTCTAACAGAGATTTTTTGAATTGTCATCAATTTAATCCTTTATTTTTCATTAATTTTTTCAGGTAATAAATGTAATATTTCATGTTTGATATGAATAAAGGGGAATTCCATTATTATGAGTATTTGATAAATAATAAAAAATTATTTATGCCAAATAAAATTGGAACGCTTTCATGACGGGCGGGTGAAAAAATAAAAAAGGGCCTTTCTCTAAGTAAGAGAAAGGCCCTTCTTCAAGTCCAAATCACAAGGATTTGGACAAGGTTCAAGCAATTAATCTTCATCTTCTGGAGGAAGATATACTTCATTATCATCTTTATGGAAAGTCTGAAAACTGCTGATTAATTTTTCTAAGTGCTCCATTTGCTCATCATACTCCATAATGGCAGAGAGCAGAGGGACAAGTCGTGCCGCTAATTCCTGATCGTTAATTTCTGAATCACTGCCGTAAAATAGTGCCAGCAGTTCTTCGCGGCTTATACATTCATCGGAAACACAGTCGGAATATACATCGCTGAATTTCACCTTGCCAATATATTTTAACAGCAATTGCTCATGCTTGCGGATCAGGCAGTCCAGCTGATAAAGGAGCTTTACCTGAAAACCCTCAGGCATAATGCTTATTTCATGCTCAAATTTATGGATGCGTTTAAGTGTTTCAAAAGCTTTTCTTGTGGTGATGAGCATTTGCCGGTACACGACTTTCTTTCTGGCCTTTACATGGTTTTCTTTCAGTAAATAACCGCGTTCTTCTTTAAACATATGATAAAGCTGTTCGATTTGAGAAAGGTCGTTCTTTAGATCGCCGATGTCCTTTTTTAACAATGTCCGTTCCGAGACATGGCGTGTGCTCATCCTGATCCACTTGAGGATATCCTCCGTGACATTTGAAATCCGCACATACAGCTTTGTTTCATATTTGGGAGGAATAAATACAAGGTTAACCAGGAATGAGCTCAGGATACCTAATAACACTGATGATAAACGAATGAAGGCAAAGGTGTAGAAATTCCCCTGCTGCGCTTCCATAATCGATAAAGTGGTTACGATTGATAGGGTAATGGTATTGCCCATCTTAAGTTTAAGGTTGATTGAAATGACCACGATAACAGCTAAACCGATAATAAAAATATGATTGCCAAAAAAGAGAACGAATACAACAGCGACACAAGCTCCTATAAGGTTTCCTTGAAGCTGTTCCACAATAGTCCTGTACGAACGGTAAATGGTAGGCTGTATGGCAAATATGGCAGATATCCCTGCTAATACCGGTACAGGCATGTGAAGCAGCTTTGATAGATAAAGCGCTAAAACAATTGCAATTCCCGTTTTTAAAATGCGGGCACCAAGCTTCATATAAGTCCGTTTTCCTTTCTCATGGGTAAAATCCAGCTATGAGTATAATTTTTTATAATGTTTGCGATGTAATTCCGGATAAATAAAAACTCCCTTTTAAATACTTTACACTAAAACATATTTAAGTAAACAATAATGTAATATACAGGGTTTAACGTTAAGTTTCAAGGGTAAATAGCCAGTTTTTACAATTGTTTATAAAAACCTATAATAATAAGAAGGTTTATGGTCAAAATGCAAAGAGGGTAGCCAGTTTTGCAGGTTAAGAAAGCCGGCCCTGGATCCAGTGCCGGCTTCTTTGCAAATTCAACATTGCTGTGCAATTACATCATTCTGTTGAAACAGAGGGATCGGCTTGCTGTTTGACTGGGACAACCATAATAAAATGCTCAGCCGGATTAGACAGAAGGGGGGAAAGGGATAATGCTTCTTCTTCCTGGTCCTGTTCTTTAAGCATGGCTGTATACGCCCCCAAAAGCTCGGAAATGTCCTGGATTCCTTTTGTGGAGAGTGTTTGTATCGTGACGTTCGCACCCTTTGCAATCCTTCTTTCGGCTGCTTCCTTCGTAAAGCCGGACTGCGGCTGCAGCCTTAGATAAACGACACCACCTGTCATGCCTGCACAAATCCATGGTCCTGGATCTCCAAGAACCAAGCCCCTGCCATTTGTCATGTACTCAAAGGCAAATCCTTTTATATTAGCATGTACTGAGATATTTCCGCTTTCCGTTTTTCCAATTGGCTGCTTTAACTGCCCGCCAATGATCATATCTGCTCCAGAAAGCCTGATTCCTGCCCTGGCATCTGCATCTCCCTGTGCAACAAGAAGCCCGTGCTGTGCACCATATCCGAAACCTTTTCCAACAGAGCCATTATAGAAGTTTCCATCCTTGCCGCGGGATTTGAAAATCCATATGTTCCCGCCGATGGCAGTCTTGCCGATGCCATCCTGTGCTCCTCCGCTGACCTGTATCTCAATTCCCTCTGTGTTATAAGCGCCAAGTCCATTTCCTGGTATGGAACCATTTTTGTAAATGAGCTGTACAGAAGGGAGTGATTTATATGATCCATCCAATCTTCCCCTGACACGATGGCAGGAAACCCTGCTTCCGAGCACGCGCTGGTCGGAGGTGATTCTGTCATACGCTCTGGATTCATTGAGGTCATCCACCGCTGAGTCCAGATATTCTGCTCCTACAGCGGCCTGCAGTGCGCCTTCATTTAGGCTGGCTGCTGTTTCCAGGCTGGGAAACTGGCTGATTTCGAGAGTTTTCAGCAAATATGTTAAATCAAGAAGTTCCTTCCCCTTGACCTGCAGAAGCAGATCAGATCTGCCGACAATATCCTGCAGGCTTCTTGCTCCAAGAGAAGCAGTAAGTGCTTTAAGTTCATTTCCAAAAGCAGTAAACATATTGGTCAGCCCCTGTACAGCCAAGTCAAATTTGCGTGGCACAAAGCGGCGCAGCCCATGTTCTTTTGCTTCTGCTTCAGATTCTATCTGGGTGGCAATACCCACATGGCATGTATCTAAATGGCAGCCCCTGCAGGTAGTGCATCCAACGGCAATCATCGAAAGGGTGCCAAATCCAACCCGATTCGCTCCAAGGAGCATGACTTTCAATACATCCAGCGAGCTTTTTAAGCCTCCGTCAGCCCAGATTTCTACATTCTGCCTGATTCCTGCTTCCAAAAGGGCATTATGGGCGGCCTTGACGCCAATCTCAACAGGAAGCCCTACATGCTGAAGGGCATGGATACGGGCAGCGCCTGTTCCTCCGTCAAAACCGGAAAGTGTAATGATGTCTGCGCCGGATTTGGCTATCCCGACCGCTATCGTCCCGATATTAGGGACGACTGGAACCTTTACCGCCACTTTTGCATTATCATTCGCTGTTTTAAGCTCGTGTATCATTTGCGCAAGGTCTTCAATTGAATAAATATCATGATTATTTGATGGTGATATAAGATCGGAGCCGATGGTTGCATTACGTGCCTGGGCAATCTTGGCTGTTACCTTAGAGCCTGGAAGATGGCCGCCTTCACCTGGTTTGGCTCCCTGGCCGATTTTAATTTCCAGCAGGTTGGATGAATTAAGCAGCTCAGCATTCACCCCGAAACGGCCGGAAGCAATCTGCTGGCCGCGGGATTTCGGATATTTGCCGAGCATATCTTTGATTTCCCCGCCTTCGCCATTCATACTGATCATCTTCAAACGGTCAGCCGCTTCAGCGTACGCCCTGAAGGCAATTTCGTTTTGCGATCCGAATGACATGGAGGCAATGACAAACGGAAGGCTATGCTCACCGATAGATATGCTGACTTCTTCAGGGGAAAGGGGTTCTTTCCCTGGAATCAGGGAGGTTAAATGCCTGATTGCTGTTGGATTCGCTTCTTCCTGTTCAGATATTTTCTCCCGGTACGCTTCATAATCTCCTGTAGACGCAACATCTCCAATCGATTTCCAGATCCGGGGGAACAGGTGGAAGGTTTTTCCTATTCGCCCGTCGGTGCTATGATAATCCTGAGCCCTTTGCAGAGCGTCTTCTTTCATGCTGTCAAAATTATATTGCAGTTCAGAAGAACCGAAGAAGTTCACGATGTTTAAATGCTGACCGACTTCATCATTCAGCCCTATGCTTGAAAATAGGCGGCCATATCCCCGAAGCTCATGTATCCCTATAGTGGAAATCACTTTCTCAAGCCCTTTTGTCAGGGCATTGTACAAATTAACGGCAGGTTCCGGTGTTTCTGCAGGCAGTGTCAAAAACATGTAATAAGGGCTGATCGCATCGGCACCTAGTCCGTATGCGGTAATAATATCATGCAGGGAACGGATTGCTGCAGACCTGACCAATAATGAGCAATTTCTTCTTTGGCCTGAACTCAGTAGAGCCTGGTCAACAGCAGAGACCGCCAGATGGGGATCAAGCCACAGATATTCATCATGATGGGCATCTGCGTCATCCAATATGATCAGTGTTTTTCCATCTTTAACAGCAGAGACTGCTTCATCGGCTATTCGGGATAATGCGGACGGTATGGATTCATCCCGCATAAAAACAGCGGAAATGCTGCTGCAGGATTTTTGCTCCTGATGGTAGTTGATGAAATTGTCATAGCTTGGCTGATCCAGGATATCGGAACATTCAATTCCGCTTTTTCCTTCTATAAAAATAGGTGTCAGAAGCTCCATTACTTTTTCTGCTTTTTCAGCCTTGAATAAAGCGGGACGTTTCCCTATGATCGTGCGTGTAGAAAAATGCTCGGTTTCCCTGTCCCGGTCAATGGCTGGGTTTGTTACAACAGCTACGCTTTCTTTTATAAAATCAGCTATATTTTTCCTCTGGGGATTGAGAGCTGCCAATGGTGCATCATGGCCTAATGAACGGATAGGCTCTGCCCCTTTTTCCGCCATTTGCTCAACCAGCTGCACATGATCCCTTTCCCAGCCAAATGCCTTATATTGCCCATTTTGGATACCGGCGGATTGGGTGCTCTCTGCCGGCCTTGCAAACACCGGGGGCTTGAGGCGGATGCTGTCACTGGAAAGGATGAGCCGACTGGAAAAGCGTTCATAGACTTCAGTCTGATAGGAGGTATAATCCAAGAGTACAATTGAATCTCCCTCCCATTTTAGGCCAATTTTTTCACCAGGTCCGAGGGGCTTCGGGTCACCGGTATATTCAGAGGAAGGTATAATTCCAGGCTCTGATGAAAATAGGTATGAAGTTTCTGTTTCTAAATTCCATAAAGGCCGCAAGCCTAATGAGTCAACGGAAAATACAGCTTCATCCCCAAACCTGGAGATAATTCCCGCAGGCCCTTGTGCAAAGTGTCCCCAAGCCTCCCTGAGATAGGTATATAAGTTTTGCAAATGCCCGGGATAGGCCTTTATTTCATTAATGATAGGAGGGAAGAGCATATCAATAGCTTCGAATAGTGAAAAGCCATGCCTGCAGATCAGCGTTTCAATGGTCCTGTTCAGATCCTGAGAGTCACTGCCCTCCTTCACGAGCGGGACGCCGATCATTTGTGCTTCTTCACGAAGCTTGGCAATGGTATTGATTTCTCCGTTATGGCCCAGGATGCTGAATGGCTGAACCCTGAAAAAGCTTGATAAAGTATTTGTTGAAAAACGGTTGTGGCCAAGTGTCATGGTGGAGGCAGCCAGCGGATCAGCAAGGTCAGGATAATAGTTTGGGAGAATATCACCAGCGCCCATCACCTTATAAACTGCATGATATTGGCTTAGGGAAGCTACATGTATAAAATCATTTTTTTCTATATCGTGTGTAAGTTCAAATAGAGATTGGGTTATCTCTGTTTGCTCTGTAAAGGAAGAAAGGCAGGCAAATTGCCAGAACACCGGATTTTCCTGAATTGCAATCGGACCAAGTGCGGATGGATTGCAGGCTTTATCTGTTTCAAATACAAGCCTCAAACCGGCAGTGTTAAGCTTTTCCTTTACTTCACTCATTAGGGAGGAAATATCTCCCTTTCTGCTCAGGAAAAGATGCCCGACTGCAAAGCTTGGGTCATCAGCAAGATTGCCGTCAGCATTTGCTGATTCAAGCTTTTTTTTCCAAAGGGCTCTTGGGATATCGATGTGGATGCCAACTCCGTCTCCTTCACCATTAATGAAGCCGGCCCGGTGATTCATTTTTACTAAGGCATCTATGCAGGTGAAAATGTTTTCCCTTGCAGGGATTCTTTTTTTCTCAATGCTTGCTACAATTCCGCAGGCATCATGCTCCTCGCGGTAAAACTCTTTAAATAACCCTGGATTCCATTGCTTTTGATTCATGAGTTCGGCGTCTATAAGGGGGAGCCTTATTTTGCCTTCACCTCCTGGTTTTATATAATGATGCTCTAATAAGAAAGGGGATTTTTAAAGGGGCTCTGTTAGCTTTGCCAGCTATTTCTGCTTCAGGCACCGCGGCCTTCGGAGCATCTTCGGCGCGCTTTCAGTTCCGGTGCATAAACAAAGCCTCTAAGGAAAGTGGATAATTTTCTGAATATTATTATAATGATACTAAACAAGAGAGGATAAATCAATTTTTTATACAGGGCAGTGGATATGGTTTTTTTACAAGAAGGAAGGAAAATAAACTGTTCAGCATATATGCAAATGATTTCTTTTGCGGATGTAAAAAATCCTGCAAAGCCGAATTCTTTGCAGGATTGTATGTTTTATGAATAATTATTCGTTTCCTGAAGAAGAACCAAGTGTTTTAAATGCATGTTCAACAGCTTTTAAAGTATAAGTTATATCTTCTTCGGTATGCTCGGTTGTTAAAAACCAGGCTTCATATTTTGATGGAGCAAGGTTGATGCCCTGATGAAGCATCAGTTTAAAGAACTTGGCAAACATTTCGCCGTCTGTGTTTTCTGCTTGGACATAATTTTCCACTTTTTCTTTGGTGAAGAAAATTGTAAGTGCACCTTTCAGGCGGTTGATGGTAATCGGGACCTGATAGCGTTTTGCTGCTGCAAGAATCCCTTTTTCGAGTATAGCGCCAAGATGGTCAAGCTTCTCATAAAGGCCCTCCTGCTTCAGTACCTCTAAACAGGCGATTCCTGAAAGCATGGATGCGGGGTTTCCTGCCATTGTACCAGCTTGATATGCAGGTCCAAGGGGAGCGACTGTCTCCATGATTTCTTTCTTTCCGCCGTAAGCGCCAATCGGAAGGCCGCCGCCGATGATTTTCCCTAGAGCAGTTAAATCAGGCTGCACGCCGAGAAGATCCTGGGCTCCGCCGTACATAAAGCGGAAAGCCGTAATGACTTCGTCAAAGATAACAAGTGCACCTGCATTGTGGCTATGTTCCAGGACAGCTTCCAAGAAACCTGGATTAGGTTCGACAATGCCGAAATTTCCTACAATCGGTTCGACCAGAACACCGGCAATTTGATCTCCCCATTTTTCAAGGGCTTCTTTAAATGGTTCAATATCATTGAATGGAACAGTAATAACCTCTTGTGCAATGCTTTTCGGGACGCCGGCTGAATCTGGCGTGCCGAGAGTAGAAGGCCCAGACCCCGCTGCTACAAGCACAAGATCGGAGTGGCCATGATAGCTTCCTGCGAATTTAATGATTTTATCTCTTCCTGTGTATGCCCGTGCTACACGGATCGTTGTCATGACTGCTTCTGTTCCGGAATTGACGAAACGGACTTTGTCCATGTATGGCATGGCTTCTTTCAGCATCTTTGCAAATTTCACTTCATAGGGAGTTGGTGTACCGAACAAAACCCCTGATTCTGCAGCCTTTTTGATGGCTTCCGTTATATGGGGGTGGGCATGGCCGGTAATGATCGGGCCATAAGCGGCTAAATAATCAATATACTTATTGCCGTCAACATCCCAAAAATAAGCACCCTGTCCCCGTTCCATCACAACCGGAGAACCGCCTCCAACAGCCTTATAAGAACGTGAAGGGCTATTCACACCCCCGACAATATGCTCCTGCGCTTCCCTATGTAAACTCTCTGAATTCGTAAACTTCATCACATATCCTCCTCTAAACCAAACTACAACAATCTATTCTAGCACAAAACCACCCGGAATTGTGGTTTGGGAAATGGGGTCTGACCCCCATCAGCATATACAGGAAAGCCTTTGTATCACACATCCTGCAGCGGGTGGGAGGTTCGGGAAATGGGGTCTGACCCCATTGTTTGGGCATTTTTGTTGTTTTAGCGGGCTGGTTTGGATAAACTATCTCATTAGGGCAAGATGACTATTGGAGGAAATGATGTTATGAGTTTTGCAATTGAAGTGGAGCATCTTAGAAAAGAGTTTAAGGCGTATTCCAGCCGTTCGGGGTTAAAAGGGGCCTTTCGTGACCTGCTTACTAGAAATTATAAAGTTGTTCCTGCTGTGAACGATATTAATTTCAATGTGAAACAGGGGGAAATGGTGGCTTACATCGGAGAGAATGGGGCAGGAAAGTCAACGACAATCAAAATGCTGACAGGCATCCTAACCCCAACCTCGGGGCATATTCGTGTGAATGGAATGAATCCTCATAAAGAAAGAGAGAGTTTCACGCCAACAATTGGCGTCGTATTCGGCCAGCGCTCACAGCTTTGGTGGGATATCGCTGTGCAGGAATCCTTCCGCCTATTGAAAAAGGTTTACAAGGTGTCTGATCAGCAATACGAAGAGCATATGGGACACATCATTAAGACGCTTGACCTGGAACCCTTGCTTGACAAACCGGTCCGTAAGCTATCGCTCGGCCAGCGTATGAGGTGTGAGCTAGCGGCTGCACTGATCCATAATCCGCCGCTTTTGTTCCTTGACGAGCCGACAATCGGGCTTGACGTACTTGTAAAGCTCAAGATCCGGGAATTTTTAAAGGAGATCAACCAAAAGTACAATACGACCATTTTATTGACCACCCATGATCTTGCAGATATTGAAGCACTATGCGATCGGGTGATTATGCTTGATGAAGGCCAGATCATTTATGATGGCGCTTTAAACAGCCTGAAAAACAACTGGGCTGAAGGCAAGGAAATACATTTTCAATTCATGGAGCAAGTATCTCTTAATGAGCTGCAGTCATTGCCGCTTCCTTTTGATGCTTCCTGGGAATATGACGAAAAAGATCAAACATATATTGCATTTATTAAAGAAGAAAAGGATCATATTTCACAGTTGATCGCGGCAGTCATTGCTCATTATAAAATTAAGGACATCAAGATTCATGAAACATCGATAGAAGAAATCGTCCGGAATATTTATGATAAAGGCATCGTATGATTTCTCGTCAGTTATTACAAAAATAAAACCAGGAAAAGGCGGGAAAGGAGCAGTACGGTGGGAAAGTACACAGAAATGATACGCATCAGATTTTTAATGATGCTGGCTTATAGATCTGATTATTACACTGGGATTTTAATTTACAGCATCAACATCGGGGCATACTATTTCCTTTGGAATGCCATTTATGGCGGAAAAGGGTCGATGCAGGGATTGACTAGCACACAAATGACTACATATGTGGCCATTGCCTGGATGGCACGCGCTTTTTACTTCAATAATATCGACAGGGAAATATCCCAGGAAATCAAAGAGGGAAAAGTGGCCATTGAATTGATAAGGCCATACAGCTATCTTGGCATGAAAACGATGCAGGGGCTTGGTGAGGGGATCTTCCGTTTCTTCTTCTTCTCGATACCCGGCATGATAGTAGTAGCTTTAATTTTTCCAATCAAACTTCCGCATGATGCTGCAGTTTGGGGTTATTTTGTTTTATCTCTTATCCTTAGCTTTATTATCAATACACAAATCAATCTGCTCACAGGAATCACAACATTTTTCTTTTACAACAACGCTGGGCTGATCAGGGCAAAAAGAGTGATCATTGATTTATTTTCCGGATTGCTTCTTCCTATCAGCTTTTATCCGTTGTGGGCACAGGACATCATGAAATACCTTCCTTTTCAGGGCATTAGCTATATCCCGAGCATGATTTTCACAAATGGCTTCAGTACCGGGGAAATCCTGCAGGCGATGCTGCAGCAATTAATCTGGGTGCTGATATTAATGGTGCCAATCCAGCTTCTCTGGGTTACCGCTAAAAAACAGCTCATCATTCAGGGAGGCTAAAGCAAGTGTTTTATGTAAATATGTTTTTTCAATATGTAAGCCAGTATATGAAAACAAGGCTTCAGTACAGGGCTGATTTATTTGTTGAGATTTTTTCTGATCTGCTGAATCAAGCGGTCAATTTGATCTTCATCTTCGTTGTATTCGGCCATACTCAGCTGTTGAGCGGCTGGAACCGCGATGAAATCATTTTTATCTATGGCTTCTTCCTTATTCCGTTTGCTCTATTTTCTTCATTCTTTAATATATGGGATTTTAATGACCGTTATATAGTCAAAGGAGAGATGGACAGAATTCTGACAAGGCCGATTCACAGCCTTTTTCAGGTCATTCTGGAAAGGATGGAACTGGAATCGCTATTCGGGCTGATAACAGGCCTGATTGTTATTTTTTATGCGGGATCATCCCTGCATCTTGACATTCACTGGTATGACCCCGTGCTGTTTATCCTGTTTGCCATCGGGGGTGCCCTTGCATATGCCGCTATTTTTATTGCCCTTGCAAGCATTGGCTTCTGGTCGGATGCCAAAACATCGATTATGCCGATGATGTATAATATCGGAAATTACGGCCGCTATCCGGTCGATATTTACAATAAAGCCATCCGGTTTGTATTGACATGGGTATTGCCCTTTGCCTTTGTAGGCGTCTATCCTGCCGCCTATTTTCTGGGCAAAAAAGAATGGTACATGTTCTCATTTGCCACTCCTGTAATCGGCATTGTCTTCTTCACTCTTTCTGTTCTGCTATGGAACCAGGGTGTGAAGAAATATAGAGGTGCAGGAAATTAAAAAACAGCCGCTTTTCCAATCGGGAAAGCGGCTGTTTTTTCTATCTCAGTCCTCCGAAGTTAAGTAGGAAGCTTTTGGTTCCAATGTTTATAATAGCCGATCATCCTTACCTTCTGTACTGCCTGTATAAAAGAGAAATAGAATTCTTTACATATAACATGGAAACAGGGAGTAGTAATAGAATATCTAATATTATATTTTAGGAGGTGAGGAGGATCCATGACCTTTTATCTGTTGATTGCAGCCATCCTGGTCTGCATGTTTATGAGCCTCCGCACTTTATTTATAGAACAAAGCAGTGAGAAAAGATTTTCCATAGAAAGCCTGATTTGGGTGACCAACCTTTATGGAACCATATTAATAGGATTTGCACTTATTTATTTACTGTTTGAGCTGGATAACCATGCAGTTTTTTTGGACAACGGTTTCCGGGTGGAGGGGGATTATATCAGTCATCTGGAAACCTCCTTTTATTTCAGTGCAATGACGATGTTTTCTGTTGGCTACGGCGATGTAGCGCCAATTGGGGTTGGCCGTACAATCGCAGCTGTTCAGGCCTTTATCGGATACACTCTGCCGGCTGCATTCGTAATCCGGACTGTTTTTGATTTTGAGCAGATTAATAGGAGAAAGTGAGAAATTTGTAATTGGGGAGAAAATTGGGTACTCTTACTCCAAAGGCAAGAAATGGAGGGAGTGCATTGACAGTGAAAATCGGTGAAAAAGCTCCGGATTTTAAATTGAATGCGAGTAATGGAGAAGTTATTTCTTTATCAGATTTTGCAGGCAAACATATCATTTTGTATTTCTATCCTAAGGATATGACACCCGGCTGTACCACGGAAGCGTGTGATTTTCGTGATCAGCATGAACAATTCAAGGAGCTGGATGCAGTCATTTTGGGGGTTAGCCCGGATCCGGTTGACCGTCATATGAAATTTATCGAAAAGCACGGCCTGCCTTTCCTGCTGCTGGCAGATGAACATCATGAGGCAGCGGAAGCGTATGATGTATGGAAGCTGAAGAAAAACTTCGGCAAAGAATATATGGGCATCGAACGCTCTACTTTTTTAATTGATAAACAAGGAATTTTAATTAAAGAGTGGAGAAAAGTGAAGGTAAAGGGACATACAGAAGAAGCATTAGAGTATCTTAGGAAAACAGAGGCATAATTTGGGGGCAACGGCATGAGGGATGAGAGATTAAACAGGCTGGCGAAAATGCTGCTGAAGCATTCAATTAAATTGCAGAAAAAACAAAAAGTGCTTATCCGAGGCCATGTTAACAGCAAGCCTTTGCTAAAAGAACTGATTGATGAAACCTATAAAATGGGCGGTTATCCGTATGTTGATTTAATGGATGATGAAATCAGCCGGCATTTATTAATGGGGTATGAAAAGGAACAGCTTGATACATTTTCTTCATGGATGATGAAGAAATATGAAGATACAGATGCGGTCATCATTGTGTATGGTGAAGAAAATGATGCCGAGTTTTCTGAAGTGCCTGCAGAAAAGCACCGGCTTCGCGGAGAAGCCATGAAACCTTCAACGTTTTTTTATGTGAACAACCGGAAATGGGTATTGCTGAACTATCCTACAGTCGGCCTTGCCCAAAAAGCTGGCATGAGCTTGAGCCGGTTTGAAGACTACCTGCTTGACGTCTGCACGGTTGATTATGAAAAAATGGAACAAGCCATGCAGCCGCTTAAAGAATTAATGGAAGCAACAGATAAGGTCCGTATTGTCTCGCCTGGAACAGATTTATCCTTTTCCATCAAAGACATACCTGCAGTAATCTGTGCAGGCTCCAATAATGTACCGGATGGTGAAGTCTTCACAGCTCCTGTTAAAGAAAGTGTCAACGGAACCATAACCTTCAATACTCCATGCCCATATCAGGGATCGGTTTTCAGGGGAGTTTCATTAACATTTAAAGAAGGTAAAATTACTGACTGCACTGCGGATCAGCTGGAAAAACTCCATGCAATCCTCGATACAGACAGCGGTTCACGCTTTATCGGAGAGTTTGCACTTGGAGTCAACCCGCTGATTACGGAACCGATAGGCGATATATTATTCGATGAAAAAATATGCGGAAGTCTGCATTTTACTCCCGGAGAGGCCTATGAAGAAGCTGACAATGGCAACCGGTCATCAATTCATTGGGATATGGTTCTCATCCAGCGTCCAGAATATGGCGGGGGAGAAATATATTTCGATGATGTCTTAGTCAGGAAAGACGGCATGTTTGTCCTGCCGCAGCTTGCAGGGCTGAATCCTGAAAGCTTGAAGTGGTAATGTAAAGCCTATTTTATTAGACAAGGGCTACTGTCCAACTCCAATATGCTGTTTTAGAATAGTATAAATCATGGGAATACCTCCTCAAAGATTGTTTCGCGGATCTAGTATCCGCGTTTTTTTATGCCCGGAAAAAGGTGCGGTTTGCTGCCTGTGAATGAAAATGCAGAAAATTCTTGTGCCGGATATCAGCCGGGAAGATTTTTAACATGATAAAATAATTGAAAAACCTTTGGAGGATTTGCATATGCTTGTACTCTCAACGATTACTCCGGACGATGCCGTCATAATGGAGATGGAACAAAAGTTTCCAGCTCTGGAATTCACCTATAAAACAAAATTGCCTGTGAACGATGATCACTTAAAGCGCGCGGAAATCCTCATAACCTATGGTGAGGATTTAACAGAAAAACATATAGAAGCGGCCAAACAGCTGAAGTGGATAATGGTCATGTCTGCAGGACTTGAGAAAATGCCCTTTCAGGAGATTACCCGGAAAAACATCATGGTGACAAATGCAAGGGGGATACATAGCATTCCGATGGCAGAGTATACAATAGGGATGCTGCTTCAATATGAAAAAAAGAATAAGCTATTGCTGGAACAGGAAGAAAAAGCATTATGGGAACGCAGAATTATGACTGGCGAGCTTAGCGGCAAAACGATACTCATCATGGGCACAGGAGCGATAGGCGGGGAAATTGCCAGACTGGCTAAAGCATTTTATATGAAGACCCTGGGAATCAACAGGGGAGGCAAACAGGCTGCTTATATTGATGAGCTCTATAAAAACAGTGACTTATTAAATGTGATCGCGCGTGCTGATTATATAACGGCTATTTTGCCTAGCACTCCCGAAACAAAGGGAATGCTTGGGAAAGAGCACTTCAGAAAGATGAAGGAAACGGCCGTTTTTATCAACATAGGCCGCGGTGACCTTGTGGAAGACAATATTCTTTTAGAGGCTATGAAAAATAAAGAAATCGCCCATAGCATTCTTGATGTTTTTAACACCGAACCTCTTCCGGAGGATCATGACTTCTGGAGAATGGACAATGTGACAGTGACACCACATCTATCAAGCAAATCAGACAAATACCTGCCAAGATCCTTTGACATTTTTGAAAAAAACCTCCACGAATATATGGGAGAAGGAAAAAAGTATATCAATTTAATTGATTCCAAAAAGGGTTATTGATAAGCATGCACATGTAAGTTTCGGCTGAAATGGAATATACTAAGGCGTATCCCTCATTTTTATGTGAGGGAGATGTCTCTTGGCAGTCTAAAGGCTTATATTTTTTCATATAATTAAGTGTATAGCCCTTGCAGAATCATTGAC
>NZ_MLYQ01000037.1:0-16311 GCF_001866725.1 Bacillus sp. MUM 13 | reverse complement strand
CGACCCCGGCCACCGGTATCAATTGGTCGAAACAAACGTTGAGTTAAAAGGATTCTTACAGAAATGTAGGAGTCCTTTTTTCTTTGTCTGCACACGATTTTCTCCGGAATCATCTGATTCATATAGGTTCTATAATAAGGTTCTATAATAAATGTTGGGGTTCCCGCACAATTTAAGTCCAAAAAAAATGCACGTAATCATCCAGTCTTTTATACTTGAGTTGACGAGAAACAAGTATAGATTGGAGATACGTGCATAATGAATTCTATCATAAAATTGCCTGGATTGGAAGATGTAGTGGTGACGAAAATGGGGGAAGCGGGAGAAAAGATTTGCATTCATGCTGAGATGCCTGTCCAACCCCATACCTGTCCCCCACCGAGAAAGTCCATGCTATCTATCGGATACAGAAAAACAAGCACTTAAAAATATTTGAACGACAGACGCTGCTCTTCTATCGAAGGCGCCGCTATTGCCTGCCAGTGCGGAAAGAAGTTTGCGCAAAGTGCCCCCTTTGTGAAACGGTATCAGAGCTTATCGATTGAGCTGAACCAGGCCATTAAGATCTACAGTATAAAGGGGAAGACCTTCGTACGGGGCTAAGGTCCAAGTGGTCGTCATGGATATGAGCTCCACATTCAAGGCAGCTGTTCAAGAGGCACTTGGAAAACCTGTCATTGTGGCCGACCGTTTTCACTATCATTATTTTCTGGTTCCTCATCATTATCTACCAATAAGGTTCATCTTACCACCCATCTTCAACAATTCTCCAACTTGTAGAACAAGGTAAATCGCTAAACTCCTGCATATCTGATAAGCGGTCATATCCATCAAAAACAATCTCATTGTTAGAATAGGGTAAAAAACCTGTTTAATATCCTTATTATAAGCAAAAAAGAAATTAACATATCCCAAGTTGATAGGTAGTCACTCTAAGATTTATTTATATCGTGAAATGTTGCAACCAAATCATAGTTATGATGTTCACAATGAAAATTTATCTCTTCATAAAAATCGAATAGATTGTCATTAGTGTACCTACAATATATGCAACCACTTTATCTCACTCATTATCCATTCTTAATTCCCCCTTTTCGATTTTACAACTGTAATATATCAAGTAATATTGCCAGGTCAAGAAGGCTGAGAGCATCTCGCATTCCGCCTTCTGCTGCCCTTGCGATAATGTACAGAGCCTGCTCGCTGCATTTCACACCTGTTTCCTCTATGATTTGCGACATGCGGCGAACAATTTCCTGCTGGAACAATAATGGCAAGCTATCTCAGAATTACAAAATAATAAATTGTCATAAAAAGAGAGGGGGATGACATGAGTGATAAGAAAAATTACGATAAAAACGCTTAATATTCTAATATGCTATAATAATTGGAGAAGTCTGAAAAAAGTTAAAATCTTATAAACTAATAAAACAGGAGTTGTTGGAATGAGTAATAACTACTTTTTAATGATTAAGCATAATCAAATGGAAGGGGAGAGAATCAAATTACGTCCGGTTTCACTTGATGATGTTGATGATATGTATGAGTATACATCTGATGAAGAAACTACACGTTACATTTATGACCAACATACAGATGTAAACCAAACGAAGAAAATGATAGCAAACTATTATATGAAAGAACCAATCGGTATGTATGCAATCGTGTTAAAAGAGAGCAACAAAATGATTGGCACATTTGAGTTTAGAATACATGAATGGAATAATAGTGGAGAACTGGGCTTTACATTGAATAGTCATTTTTGGGGTAAGGGCTACATGACGGAAGCAGGGAAATTAATACTTGAATTAGCCTTTCACACACTAGGTTTAGACCGAGTGTATGCGGGACATGATGTAAGGAATGATGCTTCAGGAAAAGTATTGAGCCGTTTAGGTATGACATATGAAGGCACTCTTCGTAGAGACCAAATGGTAAAAGGTGCCCTAACAGATACTGCACATTACTCTCTATTAAAAGAGGAATATTTAAATTCTGAAAAAAGAAAGAATAATAGGGTAATTAATTAGCTTATTGGATGTGGAATTTAAGTGAGAGCCTATCATTATGAACAATATAAAAAAGAGAACAACATTCTTTTGCTGAATCATACATTAATGATTCCAAAGACTTCTGATTAAAATTAATGGTTCAAAAATGTGATTTCTTAGAGGCGAGTTGGAAATAAGGTTTTTTTTGATTTTGAAATATTATACATAACTATCCAGGGCATTCCTTTCATATAAAGGGATGCTCTCTTCCTATTGAAGTAAAAGGCAGCGTTCCTGTAATACCTGAAAATGGAAAAGCGTCCTTTTATGAAGTAACTAAAATATACCCTATGGGCTTGAAGGGGATATTCTTAAGTACGTAGACAACACAATAAAACATTCATATAAAAATACCGAAAATATTTTCGGTATTTCTAGATTAATCCTTGCATTTTTCTAGGGAAAAATACTTGTTGACAATGTGATCCTACAAGTGTAGTCTGTGAGTAAGATTACATTTGTAGGATGGTGAAGTAAGATGAAGAAAGTGGATTGCAAAATATCTGATGCAGAGTGGATCATAATGAAGGTGTTATGGGAAGAAGCTCCATTAACCTCTGCGAAGATAATTGAGGCAGTAAGTTCTCATAAGAAATGGAGTCCAAAAACCATTCATTCGTTAATAAGCAGATTGGTGAAAAAAGGAGCTTTAGGTGTGAATAGGGAGATGGCTCATTATGAGTATTATCCTTTGGTAGATAAAAGAGATTGTATACTGGAAGAAACAAGGTCGTTTATCCAAAAGGTATACGATGGTTCTCTACACCTTATGCTCGCTAACTTTATAAAGGATGAGAAGATTTCGGAAAAGGAAATAGAAGAACTGCAAAAATTGCTTGATAAAAAAATTGACGAGTAAAGGGCAGGTATTGAAGCATGGTTTTATCTGCAGTATTTAAACAAGTCTTACTACTGTCATTTATGGGCAGTATTTTAGCATTAGGGATACTTGCCATTAAGGCTATTTTTAGACAAAGGCTTAGCGCAAGGCTTCATTATTATATTTGGATTATGCTTGTCCTCAGGCTCATACTGCCAATGGGCATTCAAAGTCATATAAGCTTGCTGAATTTAATTCCAAATGAGCAGAAGAAACTTGATACTCATTTTATAGCAGAGCAATATGTTCCTAACATCATATCAAACAGTACTTTTAAAACCGAAAATACACCGTCTAAAGAAGATAGCAAGGCAAAAGCTGATACGGGTATTAAAGGCACTATTTTTAATTATGATACTGCAGCAATGCTGTGGATAACAGGTGTTTCATCAGCTTTACTGTATATTCTATGCGTAAATATCTTGATGATGGCTAAGTTGAAAACGTGTTCAATTTGTGAAAGGGAAGACTTAATTGAAATTCTTGAAGCAGAAAAGTCAAGGCTTAAAGTAAATTCAAAAGTGAAAATTATTTATAGTAATTACTCGAAATCGCCTGCAGTTTACGGGATGATACGTCCAAAAATATTAATTCCAGAGGAGATTATAGACAAATTAACCCCGGAAGAGTTCAGGTTTGTGTTTAGCCATGAATTAACCCATATTAGGAACAAGGATTTAGCGGTAAACACCTTGCTTATGTTTGTTAAAGCAATATATTGGTTTAATCCTTTAATCTGGTATTCACTTAATCAGATAAAACAAGACTGTGAGATGGCTTGTGATGCAGCTGTCCTCAACACTTTAAAGACAGAAGAAGTCAAAAAATACGGTCAGACTATGATCAATATGCTTAGATTATTCTCGGAAAAAAGGGGGATTACTGGGACATTAGGATATGCAAGTAAATACAATAAAAGGAGAATTATTATGATTACACGATTTAAAAAAAGTTCGGCAATATGTGCAGTTTTAGCTGTACTTCTTACAATTATGGTAGGCTGCTCAAGCATCCTTAAACAAGAAGGCTCAGGAGATAGCCCAAATAACAGCAGCGGCACAAATAGTTCTGCTCCGTCAGTGGATAAATCTTCTCAAGATGAAGCAGCACAAAGCAATACAGCACAAGACAATGCAAGCCAAGCAGCACAAAGCAATACAGCACAAGACAATGCAAGCCAAGCAGCACAAAGCAATACAAGCCAAGCATCACAAAGCAATACAAGCCAAGCTTCAACATCGAATAACAATTCCGCTACCTCATCATCTCATGAGGGGAATCAGAGAAAGCTTCTAGCAAGTATCATGCAATTGGCAAAACAGGGTAAAATCATAAATTCGGAGTTTCCTGTTAAAACTACTGTTATAGAAGATGTAAAGAAAAAGCTTGGAAATCCGGATAAGGATGATTGGGTGCCTCGTGCTAAAGGAAATTATGCTGTATTTTCGAAATACAAGGTGGTATTTGGTTTCAACAAAGGGGAGCGTATTTTTGAGGCGAGATCCTTTGATAAGAATTTATCTGAATTATCACTTTCCATGGTGAAGAAAGTATATGGAACTCCGGCATATGATGTAAAAAGTAATGGTGAGGAAATTATAGGTTATGTTGCAAGTTCGGAATACAAGATTTTGTTAGTATTTCCTCAGCCTTCGAATAGCTATCAGAACCCGGTAATGGACCATTACTCCGTACTTTACCCTAAGGGTACCTTTAATATGTCAAACGATCCTGCAAGACAATGGTGATTAAATATGAAACCAAAAAATATCGACTATTATGAACAATTCCCGTTATAAGGTGCAAACATTATAATTAACAACTTAAATAGAGGATGAAATCATTATGATTTCATCCTCTTGCATTCGAGAAAAAATTGTGAAGGAAAAATCATTATTTTAACTGGAAAAACAACGTGAAAAAACCTTATAAAAACAAAAAAAGGCGGAAAGGGGAAGAGGTGTATGAAAAGACGAAGAAATTCTCGAAATAAACTATTTATTTTTACGGCTCTACTTTTAATAGTTGCGTTAATCATTGGCGTTTATTATGCAATCAAACTAATTCATAGCGAACAGGCGCCAGCTAAAGAGAGCCCAATTATAACTAATCCTTCCGGTAAAAAAATAGTGGATTTGAAGAAGGATCAGATTTCAAGTCTTGAGAAATTAGTAAAAGAAACTTTTTTCTTATCTAAGGAAGGGAAGGTTCCGAATATTCCCTTTATTTCTGGTAAAACAGAATGGAAGGCAGTAAACAAAGAGTGGGGAAAATCTGACCATATTTCGAAAACTGCTAAAGGCAGGTATGAGGAATACAAAAATCATCATTCTGCAATCGGCTATGCCGATCAGACTGTAAATGATATACGGTCATATGATTCCGAACTTCAAAATATCTCTTTAAATGAAATTAAGAAAACGGGTGGAGAACCCGATGCCATTCGATACTATAAGGATTCAACGCATGACCAAATAATCCTTGTCTATCATGAAAACACTTCTACTGATTTATTATGGGTTTTACCAGTAAAAACAGAACAGGAGCCAAATCCTAAAGTTGACCATATTTCACTCAATACACAGATTGAAAAGAAACCAAATCAACAAGCACAAGTTGAAAAAAAACCGAATCAACTAGAAAATCAAACCATTTCAGAAGTGATTTCTAAAATGAGCTTAGAAGATAAAATTGGGCAAATGATTCTTGCTGGGATTTCTGGGACTACAATGGATACAAACGCAAAAAAATTAATAAGCCAATTCCGTGTCGGAGGAATTATTTCTTACAAAAATAATTTTAAAACCGCTGCACAAGCCGTTCAACTTGTGAACCAACTGAAAGGTGGAGATAGTTCGAGTCTACCGCTTTTATTAGGCGTTGACCAAGAGGGGGGACGTGTGACAAGATTGCCGGGTGGACTTGTTAACTTTCCTCCAAATAAACAGATTGGACAGGTAAATAATCCCGAGTTTTCTTATAAAGTGGGAACACTTTTAGGGCATGAATTAAAAGAATTTGGTTTAAATCTCGATTTTGCACCTGTTCTTGATATTAACAGCAATCCAAATAATCCAATAATCGGGGATCGATCATTTGGGAACAATCCGGAAATCGTAAGTAAACTTGGGATTCAAACGATGAAAGGGATTCAGTCGCAAAACGTCATCCCTACAATTAAGCATTTTCCTGGACATGGAGATACATCGGTAGATTCCCACCTGGAACTCCCAATTGTAAATAAAAGCCTTAAGGAACTTAAAGAACTAGAGTTAATTCCGTTTGAACGTGCGATTGATCAAGGAGCAGATGTTGTGATGGTCGCCCATATCTTATTGCCTGAATTGGATAAAAACAATCCAGCATCCATGTCAAAAGTTGTCATGACGAATCTTCTTAGAAAAAAACTTAGTTTCAAGGGAGTCATCATAACGGATGATATGACAATGGGGGCCATTACGGAACATTTTAATATTGGCAAAGCAGCGGTAGAATCTGTAAAGGCAGGAAGCGATATTATTTTAGTAGGACATGGATATAATAATGTTGTAAAGATTACCTCCTCTTTAAAAACTGCTGTTGAAAATGGGAAAATTTCCGAACAAAGATTAAATGAAAGTATAGAAAGAATTATTCAGCTAAAAAGGAAATATAGCATTAATGATGCGAAAGTAGAAAATCCTAACATAAATGAAATAAATAACTCTATCAATAGTCTTCTGGATTATTATTTA
Organism: Bacillus sp. MUM 13; assembly: GCF_001866725.1. NCBI lineage: Bacteria > Bacillati > Bacillota > Bacilli > Caryophanales > Bacillaceae > Bacillus > Bacillus sp. MUM 13. The sequence goes on along the minus strand of NZ_MLYQ01000037.1, from coordinate 9,646 downwards.
CAGTAATTACTAAATAGATTCGAGAATTAAATTACGTATTCCGTATTGGAGTGTACGGGAGAAAGAGATGTTGAAAAAATACTAGAAGCCTTGAGGCAAAATAAAAGATAAATGTGCTCTAGTTGAAAAGCTAACATTCGAAGATAAATAGAAAAAATAGGCTCGGTTCCACTAAAATAGGAACCGGGCTATTAAACCCACCAGCATATTTTGTTGCCACATACACTCTGCACATGTTGAGTGCTGTGCGTTGCTGGAATTGAGTAAATGATTAGCAGAGGTTTCCGATAATCTATAATGGATTCTCAGACTGTCATCTGCTTTAGTCATATTCATTGATTCTTTTTTCTATTAAAGGTAAGGTAAGTTAAGAAATACAGCATAGGAGGAATTAAGATGAAAAATTTAAAATTAAATAATGATGTTGAAATTCCAATTGTGGGCAGTGGCGCAAATACTTACGGTAAAGAGGGAAACCAATACTCAGGTGCCTTAAGAGGAGACACTCAAGAGATCGACTGGGCAATTGAAAGTGGCTACCGTCATTTTGACATTGCTCAAGTTTATAACAATGAAGAAGTTCTCGGAACAGGGTTACAAAAATCCTCTCTACCACGTGAAGATTTCTTTATCACTACAAAGTTAAATACATATGGAGGTTTCGGCGGTGCAGACTGGGTGCATGCTGAAATTGAAAAAAGTTTAGAGAAATTACAAACTGATTATATTGATTTATTCCTAATCCATTTCCCATGGGATAATAATGATGAAATTTTGGAGACTTGGAATATTTTAGAAGACTACTATAACCGCGGTGTGTTTAGAACAATAGGTGTTTCGAACTTTGAAAAAGAACATCTTGATTTAATTCTTGAAAATGGCAAAATTAAACCTGCTGTTAACCAGATTGAATCTCATATTGGAAAATGGAATGAAGAATTAATTGCTTATAATAAAGGTAATGATATCGCAACTGTAGCATGGTCTCCATTAGGCGGAATCGATGAAAATGCTAAGAAGGTTCTGGGAGAAATCGGTAACCAGTACGGAAAGACATACGCACAAGTTGTATTGCGTTACCAAATTGAGCGTGATGTTATCGTCATCCCTAAGTCTCATAATAAAGATCGCCAAGCACAAAGTTTAGATATTTTTGACTTTGAGCTAACAGCAAATGATCGTAAACGTATTGCCTCCCTTTAATTAAGACAGATTTTAGCATTTCATTTTCGGGGTTTTGGAAGAATCCTCTAAAATGAAATGTTTTTTTATTTATTGAGTTAGCAGCTTGGTTTTAGTCGGTAGTATGTGCACATTGAAAATAACAGATTGTAAAGAAAAAGGTACAACTGAAAAAAAAAACGCCAGTTGTACCTTTTTACGCGGAAAAATTTTAATTGTCCTCTACTAAGAACTGTAACCGTTCTCCCACTCTGTTACTAAATGTCTTGAATGACTTTTTCTAGAAATTCACCCATTCGCTTAACTGTTGGCTCTGTAAAATCAAATTGGACCCCAGTTTCTTTATAAATAGCTGCGATGGATTGATTGTAGTCTGCACCTGCACCTTTTTTAAAGGATTCGACTGCTTGCTCTGGGCTGTTCCGATAATTTTCAAGTATTTGCAGAGCACCAAGCATCGAAATGGAGTATTCAATATTATAGAAAGGTACTTGGAAATAATGAAGGGTGCCTGCCCAGCTCATCCCAATTTCATCCTCAAGCCCAGAAGTATCGACAGGATTTAAGCCATAGCGTTTTGAGATTTCAAAGAATTTTTCATCACGCTCTTTGGCAGTATGTTGAGGATTCGTATACATCCAATGCTGGAAGAGGTCCTGTGACAAAGGGCCAAATAACATTGTAAATGCCCGCCTCAACTCTTCACGCTGTGCGCTCTTAAAATCTTCTTCTTCTGGATAAAAACGATCTAGCTTGTCCAATAAAAGCAATTCCATCCCATGAGAATACAGTTCACCAACTTCCATTCGACGCTGGTAGCTTACAATAGGGCCGTGCTCAGAAAACTCGAGGTACTCATTCACCGCATGGCCCATTTCATGAATTAATGCGATAAGTGAGAAAAAGGATGGACTAAAGTTCGCAAAAACAAAGGTATCCTCTGAAACTGGTAAGGAGGTACAGAAACCACCTGGGCTTTTTCCTTTCCGATCTCCAAGATCTAGTAACCCATGCTCTCTCATGTAATCGAAACGGTCTGCAAAATATGGGTCAGTCTTTCCTAACATCTCAGAAACGCCATCCATAAGAGTAGACACCTCGGAATATGGTGAATTTTTCATCAATTTGGCAGTGTTATCCCATGGGCGATAGGTATCGACACCAAGCTTGGCCTTAAAGACATCTGCGAGTCGATTCCAAGCTGGAATAATATGTTTCTCTACATTATCATGAAAGTCATAACAATCCTGGATACTGTACTCACGATTTTTGGCCACGAATATATAATCACGATAATTTTCAAAGCCCGCATTTAAAGCAATTTGATGGCGTAGTTGAATGAGCTCGTCCATGATCGCGTCCATATCGGGCTTAATTTGACGATGGGCTGACATCATTGCGTAATATGCCTTTTCTCGCACGGCTCTGTCTAAATGATCGAGTTGGGATTGGATAAACGGAAAAGGCTTTTCCTCCCCCTCCCATTCAACTGTTAGCCCCCCCATAATCTCACTATACTTAGTGCAAAGCTCTTGTTCTTTTACAAATAATGGGATGTTTTCTTCTCTGAACAGTTTAACTTTAGACTCACGAACGCGTCGCATTAAGCCGTAACGGTTTTCATCTAATTGATGTATATAAGGAGAATCACAACATTTCTCATTCAGTTTTGCTTCATATTTCATTAATAGTGGTTGGATGACTTGCTGATCGTGAAGATAAGTTGACTTGATGTCAGCATCCTCTGTGTTTCGATAGAAGTCGACTTCGTGACCTGTCATTACCTCCGAGATGTTATTCATTAAATCCTTTTCATCTTTCAGCCAATTTTTTAGGTCAGATACGGATTCAATAGGAGTATCAAGTAAAGTTCGAATTTGAGCTTCGAACCCTTCTACATCTTGAAAATCAATTAATTCTTTATAATATTTATGACATACATCTTGTGTCATGGATAACTCTCCTTCTAAATTGAATTTTTATAATTATCTAAATAATAATATAGTTTTCTAGTGATTAAATCTAGCTTTTTCAAAAGGATCAGCAAAGGATCCTTTAATGGAAGATGATATCATCTGCTTTTTTAAACGGGATAAAGCTAAGTACCATATTGTATTTCAAAGTATAGAAGAAAGATTTGTATACAGGAAATTAAGAGGCGATATAGGTGCCATATTAAGAAGGAAGGTTATGTGATATAAAGGATGTAGAAATTATTGAAGCGTATACAATGCCAGACTATATACAAGTGAGTTTAAATACACCCAAAAAGGTCCGTATCGTCTGTCTTTTTTATGGCAAAAAAGAACATTAAATCTAGATACAGTCTATATTATCCCTATTAAAGGGAACTATATAAGCAATTAACTTAATGATGTAAGGAGCAGGGGGGGATTAATAATGAAAGTATTGTCGATGATCCAGCCTTGGGCAAGCTTATTTGTCCTTAGGGAAGCCGAATATGAAACAAGGACTTGGAGAACGCATTATCGGGGTCCTCTTGCTATTCATACAAGCAAAAAAGTGGATAAGCACGCCTGTAGAATGGATGGAGTTGCCGAGCTGCTGGCTAAGCATGGGTATACAGAAGATAACCTGCCGACGGGAATGATAATTGGAGTCTGCAAGCTGAAAAACTGTTTGAAAGTAGAAGAAAACAATGGAAACTGGGCGGTCTTAGAAGATAGTCGGGTTATTTCAGGGAACGATTTGTTTTTAGGGGATTACAGAGTTGGCGGCTATGCCTGGGAAATTGAAGACATGCGGATGCTCGATGAATATATTCCTGCAAAAGGGCAGCTTGGGCTGTGGGAGTTTAGCGGAAAGATATAAGTATAAAACCATAGTAGCACTGAATTGGGAAATTCCATGCTGGTGGTTTTAGTTACGTTGGATGTGAGAAGCTTAAAAGAGGGCGGATGCTCCTGTCATATGTTGTGTATGACTGAGTTTTCCGCTATTTTGGAATGCCAGAAGAAATTGTCTATGATCAGATATCCTAATTTACTGAGGAGAAAATGCATGCATCTTAACCTTTACAAACGTTTACTAAGTTTTAATGATTTTACTGATATATGCAAGTTAGCAGTACAGTAATAAGGTTTATTTCAGAAAAATAAGGTATATTATATTTATTGAATAGATTCTCTTTAAGATAAGAAAAGTAGGTGAACAAATTGGGGAAGTATCAATTGGATGCCAAAGGCCAGGCAGTTGTGACAAAGTATCATGAAAAACAGAAGCCTGTTAAATTTGATAAAAAGCAGCAAATTGAAAGAATACGTGCGGAGTATTTGAAAAAGAAGCAAAAACAAACAGATAAATAATATGAATGAAAACATAGGAATGCTAACATTTCCCTATGTTTTTTTTATTTTGGCAAACCAGGCCATGATGCACGATACGTATCATCTTGGTCAAATTGTTCTGTTAAAGCTGCAATTCTCTTGGAGTGTAAGCTGCAAGACTCCTGTGGGATTAGCGGGAAGCTGAGGGTGCTCACCGCCCGCCCCAAGGAAAGTGAGCATCCTGGAGCGGAAATCAACCCCCTTGTTTACGAAAACAGCCAAAATGAATCACAGCAGGCTCGTTTGAACAAATAAATGAATTTATAGCTCATTTCGACTAGGCTAATACATATTGAAAATAGTAGATCCAAATTATATCTTGTCCTAATAAAAACAATAGGGAAAATGCGGAAAATTTTTAGTGATTTAAGAGGATTTTTGGTTATTTTGTCTAATTATGTATCATAAATAGCAGCTATATATTGAACTTGATTTATCTGAGGCTTACATCAGTTTGGTGATTGGTACAAATAAATTACTTTGACAGGAGTTATTTTTCTGTTTATTTAAAGTATCTGGATCGGCCACATTGCTTTTAATGATAGCCGGGGAGGAGATTATCTCTGACCAGTTCATGCAGTAAAAGCAGAGTTATTTATCTTACGGTAAACGGACCAAAAACATTAAAATATCCATATTAATATTGAGGATGGGATGGCATGAATTTCAGGTCCGTACTTTTGCTTTTATTCGTATTTTTACTAATTGGAGTTGTTGCAGGCTGTGAGAAAGATAAACCTGCTGAAAGTAAACAACTTAAATCTTTTGAACATAAACAACTTACAGAACGTAAAAAAGTAAAGCAAATAATAATACATGAAGCACCTGAAAATTCAACTTCCCCTTTAAATGCGCTGCTTCATCAATACGAAGTTGATTTTGAAGATGGAGTGAAGAAATTCCCTGATGCTAACTCAATAATCTCTGAAGTCATATTCAACAAAAAGAGTATCGTTACTATTCATTCACCTAAAGGGAAAAATGAGTATGCTGTTTTTTTGTATAGTTTTGAAGATAACTGGGGCATTGATGGCATCTTAGAATTAGGGTTATACAAGGAAAATACCGTTACCGATAAAGAAGGGTTAGCATTACCAATGGAAAAATTCAGCGCCAACGATTTAAGTGCTGAAGAGTTAGGTCTTAAAAATAATAAAGCAGATATGTGGGCATTTGCTGATAAAGAAAATATTATTACAATTACTCGATTCGATAGCTTCCCATTTGATGAAAGATATAAAACCAAAACGATTAACTTGAAAAATGGAAGTAAAGCCTATATTTCTAAGGACAGTTTTAAAAATAAATTATTATATTATTTTGATTCTGAAAAACTAATTGTACTTTCAGGAAACATAGATGAAGAGAAGCTTATCAATCTTGCAAATTCACTACCTCCATCTAACTCATATGGCTTTCCTGCTGCAAAAAACTAAGCCATGTATAAAAAATAATGGAACCCTATATATAGGTTTTCCCTCATACGTTAAACTAAAAATAAAGAAATAATTTCACCATATACAAATTCCAAAGTGAATGTGATATTACTGATGGTATCAAAGATTTAGTCTTATAAGTTGTTATAGATAAAAGTACGCCAGAAACAAGAGTGATTATCCAATACATTGGATGAAATAGTGCAAACAGAATGGAAGATATCGAAATTGCCCAAACAGGCTTTGTGAATTTTAATAAGAAGAATAGCAAAACACCCCGGAAGAACACTTCCTCCCATATCGGAGCCAGAAAGACTGCATCCACTATTCCGCCAATACTTTCCCCTTTTAAAAGTCCGTGTTTATAATAGAAAATGAAGGTTTCATCCAGCAATATCCCATAATGAACACATAACAATAACAGCAAGTAAGGTATGGTCAAAGTAGTCAAAATATAAATATAAAATGATGGTCTTTTTATAAATTTGGTGTTAATTAGCGGAGTGATAATTTGTCTGGTTCCGCTAAAGCTGAATGTGAATATTAAAAATACTATTAACCATATCAAAGTTTCATAGTCTCCAAGTTTGGGACTTATATAAGAAAGGTTGTTAATCAGATAACCGAAAATAATTAGTATTAATATGTACGATATGGATTTAATTTTTACTTTTGTTTCCTCCTTCATTCTAATATTTTTCTTATTTAGCATATTTTAATGGGTAATTATTACAACTCAATTTTATCATAGGCAGCATTCGTTGAGAACAGACAACTTACAATAATCAGCTTGCTTCAATTTGTATCGTCATTGCGATGCCAGATTTACAACACCCTGATTATTAGACTAACAAGAAACATTAAATAGACTTTGTAAAGAGGTGGCAATAATATGCTGTTTCATTATCACTTTTGGACTCCTTATGTGGAAGAAACAGAAGCTTTTTATGCAAATAATGGTTTTCGTATTTCTCAGCGTATAGGAAAATACGAGGGGGATTTTCAAACATTTAATCCGCCATTAACATGGGATGATTTTCGGGAGAAAAAAATATTATTTCGTATTATAGAAGCTAGAAAAGGTAGTATAAATATAACTTTTGGATATGGAAAGAAAATCATGTTTGACCATATTGGTTTTTTAGTGTCAGATAATGAACAAAACCTAATATGCCAAAATGCAGAAAAAATGGCATGGGAAGTCAACAGAGGTGAACGAAGAAGCTTTATTGCCACACCCTATGGTTTTAGGGTAGAGCTTCAAGTTAACACAGATACGGTAGACGATCTGATGGCTAACATTAAAATAAAAGAATTAAAGCTCGGAACCCGAATGGAAGGATTAGAAGTCGATCTTTCAAACTTATTTGGCAAACCAGTTGAAAATATTATTTCAGAATTTGGTCATACAGTTACGATTAAAGAAGCAGTATTCGAAGGTATCCTTTCTTCAAATATTATTGATCCAAATGGAGTTAGAATTTTAACTAATATTTAGTAATATAGCTTTTTAAGATTTGTAGGATAAGCGAAATTTCACTTTAAAAACCACACTATCGTCAATTCCTTAAAACTAATTAATTTCAACCGGAGTTTAAAGACAGTGGAGAAGTCGTTGATCTGTATGAAGATGAAATGTTTAATACATATCGGTTCAGGCTGACAGCCGGGATTAGGCATTTGGAAAAGTTTATACACAATAGCACTTACTTTATCTCCATAGCAAAAGGAGCATCCGGAAGTTGGATGCTCCCATATAATAAGTGCGCTCAAGCAAGGCATGTAATTTCCCCTTTCACATCAGCCCTGCTGCTTGAGTTAATATGAAAGGAGAAGTATGTCTATGTTTGACAGCGATTTCATTGCTGTCTTAGCTTATTACTCTTGATTCATTCATTAGTGACTTTAGTTACACTGGTTCTTAATGAATAAAGTGGCTGTGCAATCTAACAGAGTTACTCATTCAGAGTTACTCATTCAATTTACACCATTTCAGGGATGAAACCGGTTGCTAAAATACTTATCGATAGCCATTGTTTCAGCTTACAGAGAATCAGGTGTAAACTCGCTCTTTTTCGTTCAGGTCAAGTGTCTTTGCTGTTAAAGCGTGAATTTCGTCCAGAAGGTCGGGATTTTCCATTAGTGACAAACCATAGGAAGGGATCATTTCTTTGATTTTTGTTTCCCATGTGTTCATATGCTGAGGGAAGCATTTATTAATGATATCAAGCATGACGTGAACAGCAGTAGAAGCACCTGGAGAAGCACCCAGTAATGCTGCAATCGAGCCATCTGCTGCAGTGATAACCTCTGTCCCGAATTGAAGTGTTCCTTTGCCTTCAGCAGTATCTTTGATAACCTGTACGCGCTGTCCGGCTACTACTAAATCCCAATCCTCGCTTTTAGCATTAGGTATAAATTCCCGCAATTCTTCCATACGCTGTTCTTTTGTCAACATTACTTGCTGGATCAGGTATTTTGTCAATGACATCTCTTTTGCCCCAGCTGCGAGCATAGTCAGGACATTATTCGGTTTTACGGAAGTTACTAAATCAAACATAGATCCAGTTTTTAAGAACTTTGGCGAGAAGCCGGCAAACGGTCCAAATAGCAGCGACTTTTTATTGTCGATGAATCTTGTGTCAAGATGCGGAACAGACATTGGAGGAGCACCCAGCTTAGCTTTTCCGTATACTTTTGCATGGTGCTGCGCGATAACTTCCGGATTTTTGCATACCATGAATATCCCGCTTACAGGGAATCCGCCAATATGTTTTCCTTCAGGAATACCGGATTTTTGCAGTAAATGCAGGCTTCCGCCGCCGCCGCCGATAAAGACGAATTTAGCAGTATGGTATTCTGCACTGCCGTTATCGACATTCCGCACCTTTAACTTCCATGAGCCATCACTAGTACGATTAATGTTTTCAACACTATTTTTATATTTGATATCTACATTTTTACTCTTTAGATGGTCAAACAGCATCTTTGTCAGGGCACCAAAATTTACGTCTGTGCCGGAATCGATTTTAGTCGCCGCGATAGGCTCATCCGATGTACGGTTTTGCATGATAAGCGGAATCCATTCTGTCAGCTTTGCCGGGTTATCGGAAAATTCCATTCCCTTAAATAAAGGATTGCTTAAAAGAGCTTTAAAACGCTTCTTTAAAAACTCTACGTCTTTTTCCCCTTGTACCATGCTCATATGAGGTAATGGCATAATAAAGTCCTGAGGATTTTTAATAAGCTTGTTTTTTACAAGATAAGACCAAAATTGCATGGAAACTTGGAACTGTTCATTAATATTAATAGCTTTGCTAATATCTATTGAACCATCTGGCTTTTCAACTGTATAGTTAAGCTCACACAGTGCCGCATGCCCTGTTCCCGCATTGTTCCATTCGTTAGAGCTTTCCTTTCCTGCGTTTTCGAGCTTCTCAAATACTTTGATTTCCCATTCCGGTATTAATTCTTTCAAGAGTGTACCTAAAGTCGCACTCATGATACCGGCGCCAATTAAGATGACGTCTGTTTTAGTTTCTTTGCTGCTCATTGTAGCCCCTCCTTCTCCCTAATATTTGCCGAAAGGATGCCGCGCTTTTGCTTAGCCGTCAAACCAAGACAATGCGCTGCCTGGTCCACTTATCCAGTCTCAATTATTAGTATATTACAATTATTTAT